>JACQEW010000387.1 GCA_016200365.1 Nitrospinota bacterium | reverse complement strand
TGTTATACCTGCAAAAACTTTTCAAGGGCATATTTAAGACATCTCTTTGTATCCGATGAAATCCTGTCGCTCAGACTAAATACCATACACAATATACATTATTATATGAACTTAATTAAAAATGTCAGGGATGCAATTGCAGGAGACAGGATGTTAGAATTAATGAACAAAAACCTGAACACGAATGACACGAATAAACAAATTACACGAATAATGTAGAAACAAAAAAATTAGTCTTTATTTTAATATGTTTCGTGCTATTCGCATATTCGTGAAATTCGTGTTCAGAATTTTTATAGAGTAGAAACGGAGAAGAAAGAGAAATGAAAAGAACAATCAGGACAGTCGGTTTGATGTCAGGGACATCGGCGGATGGAATTGATGCCGTTGTCGTAGAGATAAGGGGAAAGGGGCTTCACTGCAAAGGAGATAGATTTGCTTTGCTCACTACAAGTTTGATTGCCTTTGAAAAATTCCCCTTTCCGAAAGGCTTAAGGGAATTGATTCATAATGCGTCAACACCGGAATATGGAAGGGTTGACCTTATATGCCATCTTAATTTCCTTTTAGGGGAGTTGTTTGCAAAGGCTGCAGTAGAAATTGTAAAAAGGGCAGGGTATAAATTGCATGATATAGACCTTATAGGCTCACATGGTCAGACAATATATCATATACCCGAGAATAAAAAAGGGAGGCTGAAAGAGAGGAGGCTCCGCTCCACTTTACAAATAGGAGAGCCTTCTGTTATCGCTGAAAAAACAGGAATAACAACTATTGCAGATTTCCGCACAATGGATATGGCGGCAGGCGGGCTTGGCGCACCACTTACACCATTTGCCCATTACATACTTTTTAATGAAAAAGGAAAGGGGAGGGCAGTCAATAATATAGGGGGTATAAGCAATGTAACATTTCTTCATGCAAACGGCGATATAAACAAAGCGATTGCCTTTGATACAGGTCCTGGGAATATGCTCATAGATTCAATGATGCAGATAATTACAAAAGGTAAAAAAGGTTATGATAGAGACGGCAAGACTGCATTACGAGGCAGGGTATACGAAAAATTTTTAAATAAACTCATGGAGCATCCCTTTATAAAAAAACCGCCTCCAAAATCAACAGGCAGGGAAGAATTCGGATATGACGAGGCGTTGAAATTATACGGATTTGCAAAGAGATACAATTTGTCCGATGAAGATATTATAGCCACTGTAACAAAATTTACAGCAGCGACGATTGCAGAGAATTACAGGAGATTTATTATGGACAAACACGACATGTCAGAGGTTATTGTCTGCGGCGGGGGAGCGAGAAACTCAACACTTTTAAAAATGATCGCAAGAGAACTTTGCACTTTGCAAAAAGGGATGAAACCGATAACGGTAAAAACATCGGATGAATACGGTTTTCCTTCCGAAACAATCGAAGCAATAGCCTTTGCCATTTTAGGATATGCTGCAATATCCGGCATCCCTGCAAATCTCCCTCAGGCAACAGGCGCCGGAAAGCCGGTTATCCTGGGAAAGATAATTCCCTCTGGCAAAATTGCTTTTTGCTATTGACAAAAATAATGATAGAGGATATAGTTTAGCTGTCTTAATACCCCCCTGAGACAAATATGAAAAAATCAAAGGGTCTTATTGTAACCACCCTCATCTTAATGGGCGGCACTCTTCTTATAATCAACATTGTAACCGGCATACTTGTCATCCGCAAAGGGAACTCCGATTTTACCGCAGAGAACAGACGGTTAATTACCGTATTGTCAGCAAGTCTTGCGGATACTATTCAGGACTATATGGGAAGGAACGAGATTGAGGAATTGAAGGCGATGATTGAGCGGCAGAAGGGGCATTTAAGTGAAATCGAGGATATAAAAATTATCCGGCGCTCGGGTATCGAGGCGTTTAAAGACAAATCTACGCAGAAGAAGGTCGCGGACCAGAGCGAAACGGTTGAAGAAAAAGAAAATAATTCATTCAGAATTTTTAATCCGGATAATGCCGATTTCCAAAGGGCAGTCTCAGGGGAGAGGACTGATTACATTGAAAACGGCTCTTTAATCCAATTAATGCCTATAAAGAAGAACGAGACCTGCGACACCTGCCATTCTTACGATAAAAATCCTGTAAGGGGTATAGTTCTTATCAAGAGCTCCATGAAAACCGTTAATGCCGCCCTTTCATCCAATCGAAATGAGATAATAGTTTTATTCCTTTTCAGCATTGCCATTATGATTGTCCTTCTCGCATACATTCTTAAAAGCAAGGTAATAAAACCTATCGAGCAGGTTACGGAATCTATAAAGGATATAGCCGAAGGAGAAGGAGATCTCACGCAGAGGCTCACGAGCCTCCATGAAGACGAAATCGGCGAGATGGTCAGATGGTTCAATGTATTTATCGAGAAGCTTCAGGGCATGATTAAAAATATTGCAGACGATATTACCGCTATTTCCCGGACAATGGAGCGGCTGTCCGAGACCGCAAAAAAGACTTCGGAAGGCTCTAATACCCAGAGCTCGAGCGCAACGCAGGTTGCGACAACGATGGAGGAGATGTCTGCGACAATCCTCGATATAGCAAAGAATACCACCAGTGCCGTGGAATCCTCTAAAAATACGGTGGATGCCGCTTCAAAGGGCGGAGAGATAGTTCAAAAGACAACGAAGGGGATGGAAGATATTGCGTTGTCGGTGAAAAAGACATCGGATGTCGTAACAGCCCTCGGACAAAGCTCCGACCAGATAGGCAGAATCATCTCGGTTATTGACGACATTGCCGACCAGACGAATCTCCTTGCCCTGAATGCAGCGATAGAGGCTGCCCGCGCAGGAGAACAGGGGCGCGGTTTTGCAGTTGTTGCCGATGAGGTGAGGAAGCTTGCAGAGAGAACGACAAAGGCAACAAAGGAAATCGCAGAGATGATAAAAAAGATACAGCATGATACGAAAGAGGCGGTTCTCGATATGAATAAAGCGACAAAAGAGGTGGAAAGCGGGGTATCTCTTGCGAGAGAGGCGGGGGATGCGCTTAAATCAATCATATCCATGACGGACAATGTGTCAAGCATGATTAATGCAATCGCCACTGCTGCCGAGGAGCAGTCTGCTGCAAGCGAAGAGGTATCGAAAAATATCGAGGATATTTCAAATGTCTGCAAGAATACCGCCTCTTATGCGGACAGTTCCTTTGACGGGATAAAAGAGCTGAGCAATATGCTGAACGATCTGAAGACAATTATCTCGAGGTTTAAGCTGTTCTCCCATTAAGGTGTCTTTCTTCCAGAGAAATTTCTTTGGATGGAATTGTTTTACCCCCTATAATCAATATTATCTCCCCGCGTATCGTCTTCTCCTCTAATCTTCGGATAACCTCATCAATCGTCCCGCGGATGACCTCTTCATAAACCTTGGTAAGCTCCCTTATTACTGCCGCCTGTCTGTTGCCGAGCATTTCCCTTATCTCCTCCAGTGTGGCGAGGATTCTGTGAGGGGATTCATAAATGATGATAGTTCTATCCTCATCAACAAATGACCACAATCTCTTAAACCGTTTCCCCTTTTTTCTCGGCAGGAACCCCTCGAATATAAATCTGTCGGTCGGAAGTCCCGATATTGACAGGGCTGCAACAGCGCCGGCAGGTCCTGGGATAGGGCAGACCGCTATATTATCGCTTAAAGCCAGCCTTATTAATGAATATGCCGGATCCGATATGCCGGGAGTCCCGGCATCTGAAACCAGCGCTATGTTCTCCCCCTTTTTCAGGCGGTTTAAGATATATTCGCCCTTCTCTTTTTCATTATGGCTGAAATAGCTGGTCAGGGGTTTTGAAATTCCATAATGGGTAAGAAGTCCCCTCGTCCTTCGTGTATCCTCTGCTGCTATTAAATCAACCTCTTTTAAAACCCTGAGAGCTCTCAGGGTGATGTCCTCAAGATTTCCTATTGGGGTGCTGACTATGTATAATATGCCGCTCATATAGCAAATGATTTACTTTGAAAATAGTTTTAATCCCATATAACAACTTTAGACTGCTGAAAAATCCTATAAAATTGTCATTGCGATCCTCTTCGCCTCTGTCATTCTGAATGTCAGCAAAGAATCTCTTTAAAAGGAATCCTTCCTTCTTCTTAATAGAGACTGTTCCGAAAAAAAGTATTATGAAAACCGTAACTATTTGATTTTATGAGAACCACATTACAAAAAAGCCACAAAAATAATGATTATTGCAGTTTTATTAGACTGATCACAAATTTTGTCTAACTATGAGTATTTAAAGGAATTTCAAGTTTTTTCGGAACAGTCTCTAATATTTCAAATATTGGTAAATATAACACTATGGTATGTCTTATGGCAACAGAAAGACAAATTTAATTATGTAAATCTCTTACGGCAGAATATAGAGGGCTTTGAAGAATATTCAAATTGCCTTAGAAAAGAGTAGCAAGCGTGTATAAAAGGGGGCTACTAATATCCGCCCAATGCTTAGTTAACCGGCTGCTTTGAAGCGCCAGTGTAAAAGCAATGCTATGTTGAACCTTCTGTTAGGTGTTTCTCTGTTTTCATTGAAGAATCAATTTTTTTGCTCTCTCAGGATCAGAAATAAGCTCGGGTTTTGTCCTATATAATGCCCGCAAACAACTTAGTGCAATCCCAAGACACTCATTTCTCTTGTTTACTGCTTCTTCGTGCGTGATTTCCTTTACGCCATGAACAATTTTGCTTCTGTCGTTATAGAAATCTACTATTTTCTTTTGAAGTGCATGTCTGCTTTCTTCGTCATCTTTTAGTAGACGAGCTATTGCTGATGATATTCTGAAGCTAAGCTCAGCATTACCTCCAAAAAGGTTTTCCCACGCAATGACAGAATCTACAAATCCATCTATTGGATTCATTCTCTCATTAATTGATGACAATATGCGTCGGATAGCAATTCTTATCTTACTATCTTCAATATTGTTAATCGTAGAGCACCACTTTCTTATTGAATTTTTATCATTTACATTACAGATATAAAAAGAGACTGGTGAATTTAATCGGGGATTCCACGAAATAGTAGTGCCTGAACTCAATGGGTCAACTATTAAAGTCCATGCTGGAGTTATTCCAACTGGCGGTGTACGCTCAATGGCTATCGTAAAAGTTAACCCTAAATTTTCTTGTAAATTAACTAAGTGATCTCTGGCTTGATTCAACTCCGGTGGCCAGCTTTTTGATTCTGTAACAACATTGAAATCAACTTTATATGGATACTTTGATTCAAGAACAAACCCAAGGATATGATTACTACTACCCCCAGTAGATGGTTTAACTGTAGGGGGTATCAACTCTAAAACCCCTTCATTATACGATCTTAGTAAGCCCCAATCTGTATCAAGCGAGTCAAAACCATCAAATCCAACATTATGAAAACCTACAAATACCGGAACTTGAACCAGTTCTCCCTCTGCCACTGACCTCATTATCTCTACGACTTTGGTAATAGATGAGATTAGACTCTCTTGAGATAGCTCACCTCTTAACCTCATCAACTCATAGGCAGTAGTGATTATCGTTGAAGGAAGTCCAGCCAACTGTAAGTCCCCACCTCTACCGGAAGACGCCATGAAATAGCCGGTTGTATCAATTTCGTTTTTACCGATGTTGGAAAACATTTTCTTTAAGGACGTATCATTTATTATCTCCTTAAATAGAACATTCTGTTCAGGAAGCTTGTATAGGCTAGAACTGATATGGAAATATGTATGAGAAAATAATCTACCGGCTACAGAAGTCTTTATTAGAAAAAGTGGGTAAATCTCCAGAGCAAGCTTAGATAAAAGATAAACAACTTTATCCGATTCATCTAACTTTGGTGTTAATCCCCCCAATTCTTCTCGCCAAATGTTAAAGATATGGCGATCTTTTTGTATTACCTGTGGGAGTCCATGGAAAACTGAAAAGTCTACATCACCATCATCTATCCCTTGAATCCTTAACTGCCTGCAGATCTGAATGTATGCTTGCAATATTGCACATTGATTTGAATTAAGGACTGTATTTTCTTTTACAACACCTTTGGCATCCTCATCATCCAAGTTAAGAATGTATCCAATGATTTGGTGCCCCATATTTTTTATAAACAGGGGGATATTAATATTGTGCATGATGGTCACTATTGTTGATACCTAACATTCTTTTTTATGTCTACATACATCTTTTAATGAATATTAGGTCACTTTATGCGGAGATTCAAGAAAAATTTGCCAGAGCATTTTTAAAACCCCCCAGAAAATAAGGGGAATAAAATTATATTGCCTGCCCTTGATATTTTTATCAAGCTTGCCAATGCCAGCGAGGTTGAGATGTGGGAGATGTTTGATTTTGGTCATGAGGTCAGTCGGAAGGAATTGAAAGAAACTATGAGCAGATTTTTGAAGGAGTTAGATGAAGATAAACTGCGAATGACGGTAAAGCTTTTACGGGCAGTGGTGAGATAGGTAGTAGGGACACAGTTTGACTTTACTTTAGATGTGGTGATATATTTAATATATGACTACAGTTACTATTCATAAAGAGAAAATAGAAAAACAGGGTGGAGTTGTAATTTTATCCTTAAAGGAATATCAAAAACTCTGCGAAAGGGCAGTGCCTACTTATTATTTAAAAGGGAAGAAGGCAGAGGAATTGGATAGGCTGGTTGAGGAAGGATTAAAAGAATATGAAAGAGGGGAGACAATTGAAGCCTCCTCTCTAAAAGAAGCTTTAAAGGTATATGAGAGAAGACAAAGAAGGCAGGGTTAAAAGCGTTAATTACTCAAAAAAATTTCTTAAATCTCTAAAAAAACTTCCCAAAAGAATAATAAATGAAGCCGAGAAGAAAGAAAAGATATTTAAAGAAAAGCCATTTAATCCAATCTTAAAAACTCATAAGCTTTCTGGAAAAGAGAAAGAATGCTGGTCTTTCTGGATAAACTACTCTTATCGCATAAAATTTATCTTTCTTAATGAGGAAGAAGTCTTATTTTTAGATATTGGTACTCACGATATTTATAAATAATGCAACTTTTGATTTTCAGGATACAGAAGCTACGTACTGCAGTACAGCTTTTACGGACAATAATAGGGTAAGTAACTGCTATTTTTTTAGGTATTTGCAATTGATTTTTGAGCTGACTCTATCCTCTTAATAATCCTCTCTTTTCCCAAAACATCAATTATCTTTTTTAATTCCGGTCCATCTGTTCTTCCTGTAAGAGCTATTCTTATCGGCATCATGAGTTTTTTGCCTTTCAGGTTTATCTTTTCTTTTATATCGGATAAAATTTTATCGGCTGTATCTTCTGTAATCCTTTCCTCTGCCTCTACCCTCTCTTTAAGGAGTTTTAGAACCTCGACTGCCTCACCATCCTTTGCTAAAGGTGGAATAGGGTGGATTATGTTATCATCAAAAAATATCCCTGCATATTTATCAATCTCCGAAAGGGTCTCTATATTACCTCTGATGGCATCTACCACTTTGTGAAGCCATTGCCTGTCCACTGTTTCTATCCTTACACCAGCCTTTGTAAAAAACGGAAGGGATAGCTCGGTTAATTCGGCAATATCTTTATTTCTTATATAGGCGCTGTTAATCCATCTTAGTTTTTTTATATCGAATACTGCTGGGCTTTTTGATACCCTTTCTATGGAGAAGTTTTTTATAATGTCAGGAAGCGGCATAATCTCCCCAATCCCCCCGCCCCCCCCCTTAGCAAAGGGGGGATGGGGGGGATTTGACCACCCGAGGAGTGATAGATAGTTAATAACAGCCTCTGGCAGATACCCTTCCTCTCTAAACTCTGCAACAGATTCTGCGCCGTGCCTCTTACTTAAACGGGATTTATCCGGTCCCAGTATCATGGAAAGGTGGGCAAAGCGGGGCGAATCAAAACCCATTGCCTGATTTAAAAGAATCTGTCTCGGTGTGTTTGATAAATGGTCTTCACCCCGTATCACATGGGTTATTTTCATCAGGGCATCGTCAACCACTGCTGCAAAATTGTAGGCAGATACACCATCCGAGCGGAGGATTACAAAATCTCCCATATCAGAGCCTTTAAAGGTCATTTTTCCTCTTACCATGTCATCAAACTCTATCGTCCCATCCTCCACCATAAACCTTATCGAAGGCTTAATCCCATTCTGCTTATAATTTGCAGCATCTTCTCTTGATAAATTGCGGCACCTTCCATCGTATCGAGGCGGAAGCCTTTTCGAGAGAAGCTCTTTTCTCTTTCTCTCCAGTTCATCTCCTGAGCAGAAGCATTTGTAAGCCTTCCCCCCTTTGAGCAGACGGTCTGCATAATCTTTGTAAATATCGAGTCTCTCAGACTGCCTGTATGGACCATAACTTCCACCGCAATCGGGTCCTTCATCCCAGTCAAGCCCCAGCCATTCGATATCGGCGATAATACCCTCCTCATATTCTTTTTTAACCCGGACGAAGTCCGTATCCTCGATTCTTAAAATAAAACTGCCGTTATTTTTTTTTACAAACAGATAGTTAAAGAGAGCAGTTCTGGCATTCCCTATATGCAGATAACCTGTAGGACTCGGCGCAAAACGGACGCGGATATTGTTGGACATGCTTTTAGTATACCTCACGATAAAGTATTCTGGAAGCAAGAATTTAAAAGAGGCGGGCGGGGCTTGACATTTTCAAAAAAAGGAGTTCATACCTCCTACCTATCATTTAGCCGCGAATTTACACGAATAAGCACGAAAAAGCTGTAACTCAAACCTTTAGGTTTGATTCAAGGCTAAAGCCTTGAGTTACAAGTTAATTCGTGTCATTCGTGGCTAAACTCTAAAAGCTAATCCTAAACTCTGTTCCCTTTCTCCTATCAACCTCTATCGTCCCTCGAATCTGCTCCGTCAGGGTATTGACCAGCTGCAGACCCAGCGATTTTGTATTTTTAAAATCCAGTCCTTCAGGGAGTCCAACACCATTATCTCTGACATTTAGAGTAAATTTATTATTATCGGAATGAAGGTCAATCACGATTTCGCCCTTCCTTTCTCCCTCACCCCTCGCTCTGCTCAGGGCAGGCTCTTTATCCTCTCCACGGAGGTGAGAGGCGGGGTGAGGGGGGAAGGCGTATTTAATTGAGTTGGAGACAAGCTCGTTTATAATCAAACCCAGCAGGATTGCCGTATCCACATCGAGAAAAATATCATCGGTATTTATATTCAGCTTTATATTGAAAGATATTGCCCTGTATGAATTGAATATATTCGGACTGCAGACTGGACAGGCTGGAGATAATCTGGAGGTTGTTTTTTACCCTGTGATGGAGCTCTTTTAAGAGCATCTCCTTTTCTTTGACAGTGGTTTTAAGCCTTTCTTCTACGCGAATCTGCTCCGTCAGACTTGCTTTAAACCTTGCGAATATATAGAAAAATACTGCGGCTATAATAGCTGAAGAGACGATGATATAGTATTTTTCTCTCAAATGCCTTTCTATACGCCCCTGCAATAACCCGTCAAGCGTAAGAGATACAGCATCATAAAGCATGAAATTGGCATCAATTGCAATAGTCGCTGCATTAAAATATTCTTCTGTCTGTATATCAATTGTTTTTGAATTGATGATTTTGCTGTTCAGCATATCCATAAAGACATTTGTAGTAAAGACAGCATCATGAAAATATGTTTTCAATAAAGGCTCGATGTCAGGATTTTCCTGAAAGGCGCTTCTCATATAATTTTCCATCACATCAATTGTCGGCTTTATTGACTCTCTCATCAGCATGAGTTTTATTTTCTCATCTTCCGTAACTCCCCCTTTTACAATAACGGTTATCCCAAAAGCCCGTATCTTCCCGATGTTTTCGGTTATCGGAGGTATCCTGATTGTTGTTATTCCGATAAGATAGTGGCTGTCAAAATATGAGTCAATGATAAGATTGGAGGCGCTTCTTATGTGAAAAATAAAGGAGAGAATATCTGAGGCAGGCTCAGAATGGGCATCAAAACTTTCTTCAGAGGTCATGCCCCATTCCATCGCCTCTAACTTCTGACACTTACCTTTAAGATTGTTCCATTTATCAGTTGTCTTTAGTATTCCGCCGTATTTTTCATCAATTGAATCAATTATCCATATATCCTCTTTTAGTTCCGCCTGTTTCTTTTCAAGCTTTTTCCTAAACGACAAATCCCCGCTCAAAAAGGCAGTTGACATCCCCCTGTCCTGCTGAACATCTTTCAAAAATTTTATAACGGATTGAATACACTCGATGCCCATTTTCTCCTTTCGTGTAAAGGCGATGTGGCTGTTTAGCATGGCAATCTGATAATACATCACGACGGCAAAGGGCAAAATAAAGAGCAGGCTTATGATGGCAAACCACTGCGGTTGTCTAATGCGGCTTATAAAACTGTCAATAGAGGCAAGAAGCTTTTTCATTTGAAGGAAATTATAAAATTCTGGAACACGAATTTCACGAATATGCGAATGGCACGAATGTATTAGAAACCAGAAGCAAGAAACAAGAAGCAAGAAGCAAGAAGCAAGAAGCAAGAAAAAATCTTATATCTTACATCTTGCTTCCTGCATCTTGCCTCTTGTTTATTTCGTATAATTCGTCCCATTCGTGTTATTCGTGTTCAAGTCTTTGTCATTTTTGACCCGAAATATCACGGAAAACTATGACGGCGCCGATAATCTCTCCCTTGCTGTCCTTGACAGGGGCAGTGCTGTCGTCAATAGATATTTCGAAATGCGCCTCGATATCTGTCTCCACTCCGCCTTTTGAGATAAGGACGGTATTCTCCGGCAGATTTAAAACAGCATTGTGCCGGATAGCCTTTGCTGCATAGCACTCGATATTTTCACGGGTCTTTTTGTTTGCAATGTGGAAGACCTCCTTCAATTCTTTCCCTGAAGCCTTTTCCATGCTCCAGTCCGTCAATCTCTCCGCCGTAGGATTCATAAATTTTACATATCCCTCTTTATCGGTTACAATAACGCCGTCGCCTATGCTTTTCAGTATTGCGGTGAGCCACTGCTCGCTCTCCCTTAACTTCGTCTCCATTTTATGCCTGTATAGTGCCATTTCTATGGCGATATGCAGCTCCCTCTCGTCAAATGGTTTTAATATATAACCGTAAGGCTCTGTCATCTTCGCCAGCTTCAGTATATTCTCGTCCGAAAAGGCTGTAACATAGAGCACTGGGATATTGCAGGATATGCGAATCTGGTCTGCTGCTGCTATGCCGCTCATCCCTCTCAGCATAATATCCATCAGCACAAGATCGGGATGGAGTTCCTTTGCCTTTTTAACAGCCTCCTCTCCCGATTGGACGGCAGCCGGAATCTCGTATCCCAATCTTTCCAGCCTGTTTTTTAAATCCTTTGCAATGATGCTCTCATCCTCGACAATCAATATCTTTACCATATTCTTATCCTCCCTTTTTTTGCCTCAAAGACTCTAAGACGCAAAGGAATAAAGAATAATTTTTTCTTTGGGTCTTCGAGTCTTTGCGGCATGTTTTGTTCTTTTCCCTTCGTGTCTTTGAGCCTTCGCGGCTAAATTAAAGTATAATTCTTTTAATGCCTTTTTTAACAAGTGACACATTAAAATTAATAAGAAAACCGAGATGTTTACCAGTCAATTTTAAATAACTGAGTAACTGTGCTTCCCACACAGGATTCATCTCATCAACTGCTTTCAGTTCGCAAATGATAAGTTCTTCTACGAGAATGTCTAATCGTAACCCTTCATCAAAGATTATCCCATCATATACAATCGGAATATCTATTTGCCTTTGATATTTTAACTCTCGCTTGGACAGTTCGTGACAAAAACATACTTCATAAACTTTTTCAAGCAAGCCGGGTCCTAAGTTCTTGTGAACAGTATATGCTGCATCTACAATCTTCTTAGCGATTGATTCTTCACTTTCAGATGGGGTGTAAAGGCCCATATTTTTCAATGCCCTAAAACTTTAGCCTCTAAGACACAAAGACACCAAGGAATAAAGAATAATTTTCCCTTTGAGTCTTCGAGTCTTTGTGGCAGAAAAATTTCGCCTCAAAGACTCTAAGACGCAAAGATTTTTCCCTTTGAGCCTTTGAGCCTTCGTGGCATGTTTTGTTCTGCCTTTAAGCCTTCGCGGCTATATTTTCTTTTCAAATGTAATCCTAAACTCCGTCCCGTTTTTCCTCTCTATTTCTATTTTACCATTAAGCTGCTCTGTTAGTGTATTTACCAATTGCAGGCCGAGAGATTCGGTATTGCGAAAATCCACTCCCTCCGGAAACCCTACGCCATTATCCCTGACAGTTAATACATATCTGCCGTTCTCATGCTGGAGACTTATCATTATCTCACCATTCCTTCTGTCTGTGAAGCCGTATTTGATAGAGTTTAAGACAAGCTCATTTATAATCAGACCAAGAGAAATTGCTGTATCCACATCAAAATAAATATCCTCTGCCTTTATAGTTAAGGCGATGGCATCGGAATTGACCCTGTAAGAGCGAAATAGATTATCTGTCAGGTCTTTGATATATTCGGCAAAGTTAATCCTTGAAAGGTCTTCGGATTTATACAGCTTCTCATGAACAATCGCTATAGACCTTATACGGTTTTGAGAATCGCTTAATATATCAATAATAATTGACATGACATTTAAGCGGTCACGAGAGTTGCTTAAGGCATCGATTACCTGCCGATTGTTTCTCAGATATGCGGACTGCAGGTTAAACAGGCTGGAGATAATCTGAAGATTGTTCTTTACCCTGTGGTGAATCTCTTTTAAGAGCATCTCCTTTTCCTTAAGAGATGTTTTGATCTGCTCATCCATCCGTTTATGCTCGGTAATATCCTGAAATGCCATGATAATACTTTCAATCTCTCCTTCCTCCTTTATTGAAGTGCATATACATTGTGCAGGAAAGACGGCTCCATCCTTGCCGGCAAAAGAAATTTCTTCGGTGCGATAGTAGTCGCCGGCAATCAGAATCTTACTCAGGACAGGACAGTTTTTAATCGTCTGTAACTCATAAGGATGACACTGACATTTGATAATTTCAGTTACATTTTTGCCGAGCAATTCATCCTTGCTCCACCCAAGAAGCCGTTCAGCCTCAGGGTTTATAAATGTAAGACAGCCCTTTTTATCAATTACCAGAATGCCTTCACCTATAGTAGAAGTAATACTCTACAATTGTATCCGACTCTTAAGCAGGTTTTCCTCTGCTGACAATTGAGCCGTCAGGCTGTTTCTAAATTTCACAACCACGGAGAAAAAGAAGAAAAATATAATCAGCAGAGATGCCCCAATGTAATTTCTGTCCCGGATAATTTTTTCGGTGCGGGACTGCAATAATTCGTTCAGGGCAGAGGTCAGGGAGTCAAAGAGGTTAAAATTTGCGTCAATTGCAGTTGTTGCCAAAGAAAAATAGTCATCGGGTTTAATATCAATATGTCCTGCGTTGATAATCCTGTCATTCAATATTGCAAGAAACACATTCGTTGAGTCGATGGTATTTTTGAAATAATCCTCCAGTCGGGGTTTTAGGGATGGATTCTCTTGATAGATAATCTGCATGCTTCGCTCGATGGCGTCAATTGCCGGCTTTATCGAGTATGATACTTTTAAGAGTTGTATCTTTTCATGGGCGGTAATTGCCCCGCTTGCAATAGCCCCTGCTCCCAGTCCTCTTATCTTGCCAAGCTCTTCGGTCAGCAATGGTATCCTGTTTATTGATATGTCTACCATGTAATAACTGTCGTAATATGGGTCAAGTATCAGTTTAGAGGTGTTTGTGGCGTAAAAAATCAGAGAAAGGATATCCGCAATAAATTCAGTATGGGCATCAAAGCTTTCCCTGGGAGTCATGCTTAATTCCCTGTCTTCAAGCTTTTGCCATTTTTGTTTTATTTTGCTCCATATCTCTGTTGTCTTGAGTATCTCTCCATATTTCTTTTCAATCCTATCAATAGCTATTATGTCATCCTTTATCTGTGTATGTTTTCTTTGCAGTTTTTTTTCAAAAAAGGTATCTCCGCTCAAATAGGCGTTTGACATCCCCCTGTCCTGCTGTGCATTCTGCAAAAGATTCTTAATGTCCTGGATATATTCAACTCCAATTTTTTTCTTGCGGACAAAATTTATCCTTTCCTCTATGTCGGAATATCCATAATAAATTACCGTTGTAAAGGGGAGAACAAAGAGCAGGCTGATTAAGACAAACTTCTGCGGCTGTTTGATGAGGTTTATAAATGGAATGAGAGATTTTTTCATGGGAAATCCTTTTTTCACACAAAGGCACAAAGGACACAAAGGAGAAAAATAAGAAACAGAGAAAAGCTCTAAAAAATTTTATAATTCTTTGTGCTCTTCGTGTCTTTGTGCAATTATTTTATTTTGTTCTTTCTTTGTGCCTTTGTGGCAGATATGGTAGCCACTGCGTAGGCGGAAATCCCTTCAACCCTTCCCACAAAACCAAGACCTTCGGATGTAGTGGCTTTCACATTTACCGCACCCTTGTCTACCTCAAGAACTGTGGCAATATTATCTATCATTTCAGGGATGGATTCGGCAAGCCTCGGCTCCTGTGCTGCAATGGTCGAATCCACATTGTTTACGGCAAATCCTTTATCCTTCAAGATGAGAAATACCCTGCGGAGGAGCTTCAAGCTCGATATGTCTTTAAATTCAATGGATGTATCCGGGAAATGCCTGCCGATGTCGCCCTCCCCTGCCGCACCGAGGAGTGCGTCGCATATAGCATGGAGGAGGACATCTGCATCCGAATGACCTGCCAGCCCTTTAACATAATGAACTTTTACAGCACCAAGGATTAAGCTGCGCCCCTCGATGAAGCGATGAACATCGTATCCAAAACCTATTCTCATATTTTTATCCATGAAATTATAAAACCGCAGAGGAGCGGAGACGCAGAGAAAGAAAAAAAGATTAAAAAAGAGGAAAGATGCAAGAGGCAAGAAAAAAAATCTTGCTTCTGGCTTCTTACTTCTTGCTTCTTGTTTTTCTCTGTGCCTCTGTGTCTCT
>JACQEW010000365.1 GCA_016200365.1 Nitrospinota bacterium | reverse complement strand
TCTCCATCGAGCAGGAATTCTACCGTGCCTACACTTTGATACCCGATAGATTTTACTGCCTTTACGGCACAATCCCCCATCTCTTTTCTCAGGCTCGAGATCAATGCCGGCGACGGAGACTCTTCGATCAGCTTCTGATGTCTTCTCTGTATGGAGCAGTCCCTTTCGCCGAGGTGTATAGTATTCCCCTTTTCATCCGCCATTATCTGAAACTCTATGTGTCTCGGCTTTTCGATATACTTCTCGAGATAGATATGGGGGTCGGCAAAGGCAGCGGCAGCCTCGGACTGAACCACCTTAAAGGAGTCCACGAGGTCTTCCTTTTTCCTTAAAATCCTCATGCCCCTTCCTCCTCCTCCTGCCGATGCCTTCAGTATCACAGGGTATCCTATCTTTTCTGCAATTGCAGCCGCATCATCGGCAGATTCAACCCTCTCAGGACTTCCCGGGACAATCGGCACACCTGCCTGCTGCATGGTGTTTTTCGCCTTGACCTTATTGCCCATAAGCCTTATATTCTGCGGGGTAGGACCTATAAACTTTATCCCGCAGGTCTCGCATATCTCTGCAAGGGAAGGATTTTCGGAAAGGAATCCGTATCCCGGATGAATGGCATCCGAGCCTGTAATCTCTGCGGCGCTTATGATGCTCGGTATGTGCAGATAGCTCCTCACGCTTTCAGGAGGGCCTATACATACAGCCTCGTCTGCGAATTTTACATGGAGCGAGTTGACATCTGCCGTTGAATGAATAGCAACAGTCTTTATCCCAAGCTCCTTGCAAGCCCTGATAACTCTCAGGGCTATCTCTCCCCGATTGGCAATTAAGATTTTATGGAACATAATAGATTAAGGTTAAGAGGTTAAAAGGTGAAAAGGTTAAGAGGTTTAAAACCTTTGACCTCTTTACCTCTTAGCCTCTTTACCTCTTAGCCTCTTTACCTCTTAGCCTTTTAACCTTTTTATCACATCTTCTCTATCACAAACATCGGCTCGCCGAACTCAACAGGGTGGGCATTCTCTACAAGGATGGAGACGATTCTTCCACGCACCTCGGACTCGATCTCATTCATTAACTTCATCGCCTCTACGATGCAGAGAACCTGTCCTTTTTCGACCGTATCCCCCTCCTTTACATACGGCTCGGCGCCTTCGGAAGGAGACCTGTAAAATGTGCCAACCATAGGCGATTCCACGATTACATAATTCTCTCCTTGAGGAATCGTCTTTTTATGCTTAATGCCTGCTGTAACCTCCGGAGCGGCAGGCATCTGCTCATGAGCTTGATGATGCGGCATTGCAGACGGAGCATATTTATGATGCGAGACATCTGCCGGGCTTCCTCCACCTTTCCTGAGTTTTACCCTTGTCCCTTTTTCATCTATCTCCAATTCGGATATACCGCTCTTCTCAAACAGATCAATAAGCCTTTTCAATTCCTTGAGATCCATCGCCCCCCCCTCTTAAAAATTTCTAATTACCAATTACCAATTTCCAATAAATGTCCAATTCCCAATGCCTGAATTAGAAATTAGAAATTTTATTTCACTCTTTCCACATATTCCCCTGTTCTCGTATCAATCTTTATCATATCCCCTTCGTTAATAAAGAGAGGAACCTGAAGAACCGCCCCTGTCTCTATTGCAGCCTGTTTACTGGCGCCTGTGGCAGTGTCCCCCCTGTATCCCGGCTCTGTCTTTATAATCTTCATCTCGACAAATATCGGCAGCGTAACATCAATCGGTATATTGTTATGAAGCATAACCGTAACAACGACATTCTCCTGAAGAAAGTTCTTGCCCTCTCCCAATACATCCTCTTTGATAAAAATCTGCTCATAAGTCTCAGTATCCATAAAACAGCATTCATCCCCGCTCTTATAAAGGAACTGCATCTGTTTTTCCTCTACATCAGGCATTTCAAACTTATCGCCGGACCTGAATGTCCTCTCAAGCAGCTGCCCTGTCTTCATGTTCTTCATTTTAGTCCTGACAAATGCCCTGAGGTTTCCTGGGTTCACATGCTGAAACTCCACAATTACATATAAAGCCCCTTCATATTCGATTTTCATATTGTTTCTGAAATCTGTCGTTGAAATCATATTTTAAAATTCCTCCTTTAAGTTACCTTGATTTTATCAATAAATGTTTTTGCATCCCTCATGACTGCTTTTATCATATCAACAGAATATAGATTCCCTCTGTAATATCCTGCTATATGAAGCTCTTTATAAAGCGCTTCAAAGCCTTTAAGTAATTTCCCATTATGAACTATGAGATATCTTCGTAACATATTTCTGTATCCATCAACGGATTGAGGTAAATCTTTTTCACTTATCCCTTTATTTATAAGATACTCATCTATTGCCTTTAATATTGCAAGATAGGCAGTTCCACAAGCCTCCCTAACAGGTTTTATATCTGTATAGATATTATCCTCAATAGGAACTTTACCTAAAATCTCCTTTGCATTTTTAAGATATCTGCCTGCCTCTGACATAGAATACCCCTTTTAAAAACTAATCAAACTCCTTTTTTATTGCTGAGGTTAAAACCTCGCAGCCGTCTTTTGTTACAATCACCATATCCTCGATTCTGATTCCTCCCCAACCGGGAATATAGATACCCGGTTCAATCGTGAAAACCATCCCTTCCTGTATTATATCGTCCCGCTC
>JACQEW010000364.1 GCA_016200365.1 Nitrospinota bacterium | reverse complement strand
TTCTGCGTCATCTGTATTCTATATATTTTCATTAATAGCAGATTTGTTTGTGTATGTCAAAAAGATAGTATCTGGGATATAATAGAGGTTCTAGTAAAAAGTCAAAACAAAATTAGCCCTTACAACAATGATAATCCGTTTACCCTTATGGCTAATTTTTGACTTTTTACGAGATTGACATAATATCCGTATGCCGACATCCAAATTGACCGGGAATGCCCTGACAATCCTTAACAGAAGGTATCTGAAAAAGGATAAGAGAGGCAATGTAATCGAGACCACAGAAGATATGTTCCGGAGGGCGGCTCAAAATGTGGCAGAGGCAGACAGGCTTTATAATTATTCCGCTGATATTCAAAAAATCGCTGATGAATTTTTTGACATAATGTCTTCCCTCGAATTTCTCCCCAATTCTCCCACACTTATGAATGCAGGGAGGGAGCTTCAGCAATTGGCAGCCTGTTTTGTCTTGCCTGTGGAAGACTCCCTTGAATCCATATTTGAGGCTGTGAAGAATACCGCTATTATACATCAAAGCGGTGGGGGAACAGGATTCTCCTTCAGCCATTTAAGACCCAAAAATGATATTGTCTCAACAACCAGCGGTATAGCCAGCGGACCATTATCATTTATGAGGGTATTTAATATGGCGACAGAGGTTATTAAGCAGGGCGGTGCAAGGAGAGGGGCGAATATGGGTGTATTAAGGGTAGACCACCCTGATATTCTTGAATTCATCGGCGCAAAGAGGGTCTCCCATGAATTGACAAATTTCAATCTCTCTGTGGGAATAACAGGGGATTTTATGAGCAGTGTAGAGGCGGATAAGGAATATGATTTGATTAATCCCCGCACAATGGAAAAGACAGGGAAATTGAGGGCAAAGGAGGTATTTGAGAGGATAGTCCAATCAGCATGGGAGAGCGGCGAGCCGGGCGTCCTCTTTTTAGACCGCATTAATAGAGATAATCCTACTCCTCATCTCGGTGAAATAGAATGCACAAACCCATGCGGCGAGCAGCCCCTATTACCTTATGAGTCATGCAACTTAGGCTCGATAAATCTGATGAAAATGGTAAAAATAGTGCACCAGAACACCAGAACACCAGAACACCAGAACACCAGACTGGTGGCTGGTGACTGGTGCTCTGGTGCACTTGAAGTAGATTGGGAAAAACTCCGGGACACGGTTTATAGGGCTGTGCATTTTCTCGATAATGTGATTGATGTGAGCAGGTATCCATTGCCTCAGATTGAAAAGATGACAAAGGGAAACAGGAAGATTGGACTCGGTGTAATGGGCTTTGCAGACCTCCTGATTATGCTTTCCATACCGTATGACTCAGGGGAGGCGTTAAAAAAGGCAGAGGAAATTATAAGTTTTATAAGAGAAAGGGCTGAGGAGAAATCGGCAGAACTGGCAAAGGAGAGGGGAGTGTATCCAAATTATAAGTCAGAAGTCAGAAGTCAGAAGCCAGAAGCCAGAAATGCTACGCTAATTACAATTGCGCCGACAGGGACATTATCCATTATAGCAGGCTGCTCCAGCGGCATCGAGCCTCTCTATGCAATAAGCTATATCCGCAGGGCATTGGAGGATGTAAAGTTATTGCAGGTAAATCCATTATTTATTGAGATGGCAAAGGACAGGGGATTTTATAGTGAAGAATTAAAGAAGCAGTTACAAAATGGTGCGGCAATTAAAGAGATAACAGGAATACCAGATGACATCAGGAGACTCTTTGTTACTGCCTTTGATATATCTCCCGAATGGCATGTGAAGATGCAGGCAGTATTTCAAAAATACACTGACAACGCAGTATCAAAGACTATAAACTTTACGCCTAATGCAAAAATTGAAGATGTAAGAGATGCCTTTTTACTGGCATATAAACTTGGATGTAAGGGTTTGACTATTTACCGCAGCGGCACAAGGGAGGAACAAGTGTTGACATGCAGGGATATTCATTATTGTTAATGGTGTATATAAATTGTTACTTGAATTATTTTGGACACCAGTGAGATAAAATAAAAGATAAAAATAAAAGATAAAAATCTTGACTTTGCAGGATATGGCAAGTAGCATGATATTGATTTCATGAATAAAAAGGGGGTATTTGATGAAGACTGCAATCAATTATAAAGAAGATTTGATTAACCTGACAAGAGAACTGTCCTCAAACAAGGTCAAGGAACTGTTGGATTTTGCCGAATTTCTTAAGGTCAAGGCATCAGGCTTCAGTTATAAGAAAATTCCCCACAGTGCTGAATATATAAGAAAAATGAGGGCAGAAGACGGTAAAAGGTTGAAATCCAGCAAAAACTTTGTAGAAGAACTTCTTGAATGGCAAAGGTCAGACTCTTAGTTGACAGCGATATTATCATTGACTATCTCAAAGGAATAAAGCAGGCACAGGAACTTTTCCGCTCTACCGAAATTATTCTTTATTGTTCTATCCTCAGCAAAAAAGAACTTCTTTCCAAGCCCGGTTTAAATACTTCCGAAAGAAAGAAAATCATAAGATTACTGAATAGATTAAAGGTCTTGAAGGTTGATGAGGACATTCTGGCTAAATATACACTGCTTGTGAATCAGTACGGAGAAAACCATGATTTCTTTGCGGATTATATTATAGCAGCAACAGCGTGGGCAAAATAATTACCGCTGCTTACAAGGAATGTCAGCCATTTCGAAAAGATAAAAGAAATCGTTCTTGCACCGTCTTATCAAGAAAGAACATAGGCTCTGTTACCACGATTGATGAACTGATAAATGGGAGAGGACCCTTTGCCGAACTCGGAGAAGATATTTTTGATGACTACTGGATGTATTATCTCACAAAAGACATGGCAAAGGCAGTTGACCTCAAAGGTGCACCGTATAGGAATTTGAAGGAGTATAGGGAATATAAGAAGTTGAAGAAATGAGGATTAAGGAGTTTTAATAGGCGTCCCATTTCCCTGTTATAGATGCAATGTTTGAGCATAAACTTTGTGAAATTAACGAGATAAACAAAATGTCAAAGGTATTTTACTGAACCACGTTTTTAAGAATAACAAAAGAGAATTGGCATGAAAAAACGACAAAGTAAAAGAATTGTTATTGAGAAAATATTCTTGGTTCTATCGGTTATTTTATTTATTACCTACTACTGGGAATATGTAGCATATATTCTCAGAATATTGTGGCAATGGGCTTACAAATATCATAAAGAAATAGAATTTATTAAAAATATAATTGAAACCGCTCCAATTGTTTTCTTAATCGTTTTTTTTATATGTCTTGTTTTAATTTATATGATTTGGGGCAAGGGTATTAAGAAGGCTATTAAAGATTTTAACAAGATACGGCATAAGTCTGAAAAGTCTCCTCCTCCACTCCCGTCCAAGTCTCCTGCAATTTTTCCGGTAGATGATATGGAAGACTTAGAAAAGATAGCCATATCTGGTTATCCATTTATGGAGAATACTGTAAGAGGGAAACCATTTGGCAAATCTGTTGAAACAAAGAGTTGGAGTGATATAAAAAAGGAGATTGATTTCTCTAAAC
>JACQEW010000383.1 GCA_016200365.1 Nitrospinota bacterium | reverse complement strand
GCAGGGTAGTTTAAAAGCACCAGGAGAGAAACTGCGAGAAGGAGAGATATATAAGCAGGTCTTAAATATTTTTCTTTGCCTGTAATCAGCCACCTATAACCGACCGCATGACCTATATAGGCAGATAAGACGATAGCCATAATAAATAACGGGTAGAGCATTGCATTATAAAGATGAAAGAGAGGTTTTTCGACCCGTTCCGTCCAATACATCTGCTCCCACCCGGGCCAGCCGACGAGGAGATATATGCCGGCAGGGGCTATAACAAAGCCTGCAAAGAATACAGACCTGAATAGAAATCTGTAATAAACTGCAGGATATTTATCCGCAGAATTTTCGGTCTCCTTTTTTATAACCCTTCTTCCAATATCCAGAAAAAACTGGCTTGCAATAAATGCAGCAGGTATATCTATCTGTACCATAATTACCTCCTCTCGCAAAACACGAATTTCACGAATATACGAATGGCACGAATATATTAGAAGCAAGAAGTCAGAAGCAAGAAGCAAGATTAAAATTTTTTCTTGCATCTTGTTTCTTGCCTCTTGCATCTTGCGTTATTCGTGTTATTCGTGTTCAAGTTTTTGTTCTCTGTCTTTTCTCCTTATAAACAAATAAAAAACAATCAGCCCTCCCCAGAAATACACAGTCAGGATGAGCCAGTATATAAAAAACGGATTGCCCATGAAGGAAGAAAAATTTTTTGCCGCATAATCTTTGTATGTTGGGGCTATATTAAAAGTGGCATTTCTGGTTACAAAGACTATAAGCAGAATAAGAATAAAGAGGCTTATGTAACATATCCTGAGTAACCCTGCTTTATCCTTACGGATTAAATATTTCCCCGATTCAAAACCAATCCATGCAGGAAGGAGTGCCATAATCACCGCTCCAAATGAGGATAGAGCAAAGAGAGGTGTCCCTTGTATATGGTCAACCCATTCCCAGACATAATTGGTCTCCCACGCAGGCCAGCCCATAAAAAAATAAAACACAATAGGAGTCGTAAAAAGATAGGCAAAGAGGATAACAGTGGAGCGGAGTGATTTGTATCTTTCCGCATCTCCACCCTTTAGCATATTCCGTCCTGCATCTGCTATCACCTGCCCTGCAGCCAATCCTACCGGCACATCAATCGCCATCATATCGAATACCTCCTGAAATTAAAGTCCTTATTTTATCTGCCCCGTAAAACGGATATTTTTCCTTGAGCAAGGCTATTAAACCGCTATAATATGGGGCTGAGAAGCTATCGCCGTGAAAATTAAATGTATCAAATATATTCGGGAGAGGGCGAGGTTTTGCAGATGCTAAAAATTTAATCGAAGCCGTCTCATCATAGAAAAATTCACCCTCCCTGCAATTGCCATCCGATGTTGTTGCTATTGTCTCTGAAAAGGCAGCAGGGTAGCCTGCCTCTTTACCCTGTTTGCCGGCGGCAACAATGATAATGCCTTCATTGTGCGCCCTCCTGCATATATCTCTAAGTCCGGATAAATACCTTTTATTATGTGTGCCGAGGCTCATATTTATGATAGATACCTTATTTTCCACCGACCATTTAATTGCCTCAATCAGCACCGACGTATATGTAGATAACGATTCATCAAAGACCTTTATACTGTAAAGCTTAACCTCTCCGGCGATTTTGCATATTATTCCGGCACAGGCTGTGCCATGTCCAATCCTGTCAAACAAATCAGTATCGCTGCAATATATACACTTACTTTTATCTATTCCAATTCTTACCGCCCCGGCAATGCCATTTACATGGGGGTGATAGGGATTGATCCCGCTGTCTATCAAAGCAACCTTTACACCTCTCCCCGCAAGATTTGAAGATAATATGTCATCCAGAATCAGTTTTCTCATTTGAAATTATCCTGAAAAATGCAAAAACCGCAGATACACGGATATTTTTGCAGATAAAAGTTTGGTAGCGTTCCAAATAAGAAACCTTCCTTCAAGGCTTATAGAGTGTAAGCAAAGGGGATAAGGAGATAATGGAGATAGGGAGATAGGTTTTAAGTAATTCTTTTCTATCTCTATCTCCATATCTCCGCCATCCCCCTATCCACTTTTTTCTTTTTCTTTTCCGATTTATTCTGGTTAGGTTTGACTAATCAGATTAGGTCTCCTGTTTTCTACGCTACCAAAAGTTTATTAAATTCTTTTCTAAAATTAAGTTTTTGTTCTGGCATCACGGTAATAACACATATAGCCTGAATCGCATAATTCCGGGGTGTTTCGCATCTCAACTGCATACCTGCAGACCGATCCCTTTGATCCCCCTTTTTTTATCTGCCCGATAACCATCTTTGCCATCTTTAGGCTTTTAAGTTTCCTATCCAGTGTTGCCTCCCTTCCCACTATTTTTAAAGCTGATATACCAATTTTATAAAAATCGTATATGGCGCAGAGTCCGCAGGCGCCGTTTGGCAAACCCTTTTCAGAATAGGTTGAACCGCAGTTATTCATATACCACCCCCACTCTCTGAAATCTTCGAGATTTCCACTGACCCTGTCTGTCTCTTTATCCGTCCATGGCAAGTAATCTGTCTTAAAAAAATTGTATTCCCACCGGGCGGTACAAAAGGGACCCGCCTTGTGGGTTGTATTGCAAAACCCCTCTTCATAAATACAGGCATCGTTTAAGATAAAAACCTCATACTCCATACCGCCAATCCTTCTTTTGATAGCCCTTATTTCGGCTATGGTGATATGCCGTGGAAGGATAATCCTCTTAACTTCCAATTCCCTGTAAAACGAGGCTGCCTCATGGTTGTGAATTGATGCAAGGCTGCTTAAATTTATGTCAATATCTATATCCAATTCCTTAACAGAGAGAAGCAGTCCAATATCGCTGATTATCAGTCCGTCCACCCCTATTCCATATAATTTTTTGATCAGCTCTATGAGATAGGAAATTTGAGAATCGGTATAGTAAGGGGCATTCAATGTTACGAAGACTGGAATTGAATATATATGCGCCCTTTTGACCAGCCTGTTTAATTCATCTATACTCGATAGACTTGCCCTTTCATTAAGTCTTCTATTCATCGGGACTGCATAGGTATAGCAGTCAAGCCATTCCCGGGGTATGATCCCGCAATAGAACTCATCCGCTCCGTTCGCTGCCAGGGGTTCCAACTCGTCAAGAGAGTTTATCGGAACAGTGATATTAATCTTTCTCATGGATGATTTTGCTTCTTGCATTATAATCCCCTTTCAATATTGACCTTGCGGTTACTGCATCCTCTGTTGTGTATGCAACATCGGAAAATAACCGCGGCTTACAAATCATCAATGCCCCATTTTCTGCCGCCCAGTTTAAGCCCTTTTCTGTCATTCCCTCTTCCTGAAAATAGAAGATAGTATTCCCCTTCTGTATAAGTCTCGCATGATTGCCTTTTAACTCTCCAAAATAATCGTCGCACTCCCTGCGGCAGCAGGCAGCATAGAGAAATTTTTCCTTTTTATCCTTCATGGCAGACGAAAACAGACAGACCCTCCCTGTGGTTACAAATCCGAATGGGAGATGAATAGACGGTTTCAGCCCAAGACCTTTAAAATCTATATTAATACCCTGATGAAAGTTGTCCACCTCTACTGTCTTTACGGCAAATTTCTTCAAAAGCCGGTAATATCTCAATGAACCATACTGCTGAAGGGAGAGGAGCGCATCGGGAGGCGCATTATTTGTAGTATAGGCAGGGGTTATGCGGGGGTCCCGTATCATCTTATTCATGAGTCTTCCAAGAACAGGTCTTAGGTATGGATAGCCTTTCTTTATCAAATTCAATACGCCGAAATCATTAATGACCACCTCTATCTCCTCCTTAAGTCCATCAAGATATTTAAATAATTTTTTAAGTTTTTCCAGTCCATGGTCTGTGACAGGAGGTGTAGCAAACATAAGCCTGAGTCCTGTCTCATTACAAAGGGCATAATGTTTCCGCAAGGAAGGGAGGGGAGGAATTTTATTTTCGCAGAACTCATCCCCAAAATAGAGATGTATGAACGTTCCTCTCATTTATTCCCGACCCTCCCTATAAAATATATTCTAAAAATTCAAATACTCTTTTAAACACTCCTCATGAATCTTATAATCCTCTGACCTCGCATCATTTAAGCTGTCAAAGGCTATCTTCCTTTCGTCCTTCATCTCCTTCACATGCTTGCAGAAACACAGATGAACCTCTCTTTTATCCACATCTCCAACAAACCTGACTGTAGGACTTCCTACAACCTTAATATTCAGGGTGATACCACCCACGGTCTCTTTACCCCAGACCTGTCTGATGGCTATACTATGAACCATTCCCATCTTAAATGGGGCATCTGGGTTTAAGAGTATAGATGCCTCAACAGGCTTATTCTCCCTGAAGGACAGCTTAAAAACCTGCATCTTCTTTGAAGCTTCAGAGGCGGTTATCTTTAAATTATCAGGGAACTTTACCTTGAAGGCATCTCTTGGCAGACCTGGAGCCTCTATCTCGATGTTATGAGTGAGTAGGGCTTCGGGCTTAATCCTTACTGGGAGGGGAATTATAAGATGTGGATTAATCTCAAAGTGTATTACCCTGGGAAACCACCTGGGAATAAGCCATATTGTCTTCATATTCCGCTGTGCCACATTATTATCATCTTTGACAGACACATCTCCTGGTTGGGGTCCTGTATTTTCATCGTAGGATCCAAAAGCTGGCGCTGTCCCTAAAATTTTTACCGGATCCTGAGTGGAATCAAGAATTACCCGCATGCACGTATGCCCTATCTTTTGAGGTATCCATGGCTTTATAGACTTAACAACTTTTACAGCCCCGCCGGGAATATCCCGGATCATGGCATGTCCTGCATACTGCCATTGAATAGGATTTGTGCTAAGTCCGTGGACATAGAATTTGATAAGGACATGGTCTATGGAATGGTCACCCTTATTCCTCACCCTTGCATAGAGAAAATTTTTTCTGAAGGCAATAGGATTACCCTCATGATAATCTACATTCGGATTAAGAAAATTAGATTCAGGCTCGTCGTGATACCTTATAAATATATCAGGACTTTCCCATGGATTTCCTGTTGACGGCTCTTTTCCATTATCAGCCCAGTTATCCTTTATATAAATCTCATTCAAATCGCTTATAATATCCTGGCTCCATTTATTTACAGCAGCGCTCTTATCCCATGCATCCGCACCCTGACCGTTTTTTGGATAGAGGAAACGCAAATCCTGCCATTTATATTCATGGGTGGGGTTTGCCGGCCCACCGCATCCAATCTCAGAATTCCATGCCTGACCTGTCTCTTCAGCAGTTACATCGGGGTCGTGGGCGGGCCACCAGGAACAACTGCAATACATGGTATCTTTTAAGAATGGGGAGCAGAGCCCCTGTGTGCTTGCATTCATATCGGTAGAGCTGGCTGCCGAGTGGACCTCGATACCCGGTCCAAATATACTGCTGCAGTCAGGCTTTGGAATTGGCGAATACGCAACCACATCAGGAGAATCTCCTTTACTTATCCTTACTGCCTTTTTGTTTATTGCCTTAATCTTTGCCATCTTCCACCTCCTATAAATGTTTAAGGTAATGCCCATCCATTCGGATTATCCTTTTCTACTGCCCAGTCAGGCTGGGCAATGACTGCCTTTATCTGTGCAGATTTAAGATTGAAAGTGTCGTTTTCTGAATAGTCAACCTTCACAAACCCATCGCATGTGCGGTCGGTGTGAAAGGGATTGTTAAACTTTACCTTTGTATCCCCAATCTCTGTATTGGCAGGGATCTCAAGTATTCCGTCATTGCCAGGTATTAAGAGACCGGTATCATCAATACTGAATCCAAGCCATTTGGTTGGCGCTGCACCGGCACCAGCGCTCTCCTCGATAAATGCCTGCGGATTGCGGTTATCTCCAAAACCTCCAGTCCATTTGCCATTTTTCATATTATTGGCATTCCATTTCAGCTGAGCCGTCTTTCCGTTAGGCAATTTTGCACCGCTATAGATAAAACCCTCCTTTACATCCCCACCGTTTATCCTGCTGCCATTATTGTCAAAACCGACGGCTATGAGCTGGCATGGTATCTTAGGTATCCGGTTCGGAATCTTATTTGCGGGGACTATATCTTTTCTAAATCCTGTAGGCTTCTTATCCCCAACCCTCGCTACACCCCACATTGGTAAGGTGTTTAGCGTAACAGCCGAAAACCCGATAACCTGAATCTGTTCTTCGGGAAATATCTTTATTGTTGCCACTTCCTGTGCCATAATCTCCTCCTTTCTTTAGCAGTATATACTGCTGTCTATAACCCTTTTAATAAAATCAGGATTACTCTGCATAATCCTGATATAAACCTCTACCCCTCTGACGAACCACTCTTTAAGCCATTTGCAATACTTCGTTGGTGGGACCTCAAATCCTTTACTCTGCAATTCTATCTCATAATAACACCCCCCTCCGCATAGATACCTTGCCCAGCAGTCCTGACATAGTATCTTTTTATTTAGATGCATCTTATTAAAAAAATCTCTCTGGATATTTCTATCTATCCCCTCTTTAATATTACCCAGATAAAACCTGCTATTATTAATAAATCTGTGACAGACATAAAGTTCACCATCTATACCCATTCCCATAAGCCCCAGACCGCCCCCGCAGGGATAATTTTTATTCGTCCCCTCATGAATAAGTTTCAACAGATTGGAGAGGTTTGAGAAACCAAACTTTTCGCCGTTAATAGCCCTTTTGATGTAATCTTCCGACAATTCCCCAAAATATCCTGTAAATATATCTAAATCGTTATCGGTGAGAGAGTAGAGTGGATTATCAGTTGAAACAGGCGAAAAACCTATGTCCTTAAATCCTATTTTCGACAGATGAGAAAATATATCCTTTATATTAACCTGTCCATGAACTACTGTAACACGGGCATTAACAGGTTTTCTCCTATAGCGTTTAAAGAGTCTCTGCAAATTATTCAGGATGACATCGTAGGAGCCTCTTCCATCCGGGTATTTCCTTACTGCATCATGAATATGCCCGGAACCGTCTATGCTTACAGTTATAGATACCCCTTCATCGTCAAGAAAAGATATTATATCCTCTGTAAGCAATGTGGCGTTTGTCGTGAGAGAAAAGCCGATATTCCTCTGTTTTTCCCGTGCCTTTCTCCTGGCATATTTTAAAGCCGATTTAAGAACAGGAAAATTAAGAAGCGGCTCGCCGCCAAAAAATGTGAGATTAACTTCTCTGTTCCCGCCTCCTTCCTCCAATAAAAAATCTACACCCCTGTATATAACCTCCTCCTTTGCACCCCTTCGCTTGCCTTTATAAGACACATGGTCAGCATAGCAATATGCACATCTCAGATTGCAATCCCCCGAAAGTATACAGACAAGAGATACTAAAGATTGTCCTGGCAAATCCTCGCGGCTTTTGGCTCCCTCATGAGAAGGCTCATTTATTCTCTGAATAGCTCCAATATCTTTGAGGATAATCAAGTCATCTTTAATTTTGCCTTTTAAAGACCGCAGATATGAAGCCTCTCTTTTCTTAATGGCATCTATCAGGCGATGGCTTTCGCCGCCCATCTCAAATAGGGCAGACGACTTTACCAGAAAAAGATAATATTTTCCGTCTACCTTAAAAACCTGATGCTCGGCAACTTCATAGTTATCAATTTGGTCTATCATGGTATAGAGAAAAGGACATTAATATCAATGACCAGAAAATTCATTACAACAGGGGTAATTGCCCCCAGACCGCCAATTATAATCTTATGCCGCATTTTCATGTTCATACCTCCTACTATAGTTAAGAATTAAGAGTTAAAAGTGAAGAGTTAAAGGAATTTTTAAATATTTTTTAACTCTTAACTCTTCATTCTTCACTCTTAACTCTACCTTTAAACATCTCATAAATTTCTTTTTCCTCCTCTGCTCTAATGAATCTTTCAGGGAGGGGTGGTTTTTGTCTTCCCAGATTTAGATACATATCAAAGCCCATTGGATTGTACGGGAGAAGGGAGATATTGTCTGCGCCGGCATCCTTTAAAAACATTATAATCGCTGATAGATTATTGTAGGTTGCAGTAATATCAGGGATGAGCGGAGTTCTCGGGATTATTTTTGTGCCTTCCTCTTTAACAAGTCGCCTGAAGTTATCAAGAATCTTCTGATTTGATTTGCCTGTAATTCTGACATGAGCCTCTGTATCTGCGATTTTAATGTCGTAGTATATAAGGTCTACATGAGGGAGTATCTTCTGTCTGAAGGTATCGTATTCAAAATAGCCTGATGTTTCAATGGCTATGTGAATATTGTTTGCCTTCAATATCTTGAGCAAAGATTCAAGATAATCGGGATACATGGTGCATTCGCCGCCGGAAAGGGTTACGCCACCGCCTGAGTGATTATAAAAAGAACGGTCTCTTAAAAGAATCTCGGCAAGTGCTTCCACCTGATAATATGAGCCTACGAGCCTCAGCCCTTTTCCCGGACAAACCTTCACACACATTCCGCAGGCATCGCACTTATTTCTATTAATGTGCTCATATAACATATAATCTATTGCACCTTGAGAACAAACTTCCCTGCACATCCCGCAGCGAATACAATCTATCTCGGAAAAGGCGAGCTCAACCCCAGTATCTTGAGCCTCCGGATTATGGCAGAAGATGCAATTGAGCGGACAGCCCTTAAAAAAAACCACACTTCTTATGCCGGGTCCGTCCTCAAGGCTGTGCCTTTTAATATCAACGATTAGTGGATGATTGTTCATAAAAATAACTCAATAAAATATTTGGAACATGAATCTCACAAATAGACAAATTTTACGAATTAATTCACAAATTTTTATTCGTGGCATTCGTTAAATTCGTGTAATTTGTGTTTAAGTCTTTATTTTTTTATCTTTTAACATTGCCACTTCGGGTGTGCGACAAAAATGTCGGTAGAGCAGTTTTTAAATCCCCTCTTTAGCAAAGAGGCAACCCCCAATTCCCCTCTTTGAAAAAGAGGGGTTAGGGGAGATTTTACCGATGATAAATAACTCCTTATTTTTATTATAAAATCCCCCCTCGCCCCCCTTTTCCAAAGGGGGAATAAGTCTCTGAAGAATACATTACCAACATTTTTGTCGCAGACCCTGCCACTTCTATCTGCTTGACAGAGCAGTTTCTTATGTGTTTAAATCTTACCTTAGATGGAGGTAAAGCTATGTCCAGAGTCATAGACGCTATTTTTGAAAATGGTGTTTTTAAGCCACTTTCTTATGTCGAAGTCAAAGAGCATGAAAAGATTGCAATAAAGATAATCTCCCTCGATGAGTGGCATAATCGCTTTAATCGAATAATAGAGAAGATACATAAAAAAGCTGCACAATATACCCATGAAGAGATAGAAGCCGATATTTCCCTCGCCGTAAAAGAATCCAGAAAAGAAAAGTATGGCAATAAAAGCAATTCCCTCTTTTCTACTGCAATACAGCGTAACAGTTATTTCCTTAGCAAAATTTATAAATATCATAAAACCCCAAGCCTCCTCCCCAAATCCCTTGCCATAAAGCCGAATTTGTAGATGTAGTTTAGATTTCCGTCCACCTCTACTTCATTTGCCAGCAGGGAGTTTAAGATGTCCTGATTTTGTGAAAATAGGAATGCCCTGAGTGCAGAGGCGTTTTTGAATGTTATTTTTACATCCCAGTTATCTATAGAATCCTCATGCACATGCATGTTACCATCCTTAAATATGGCAGATGCAGAAACAAGATTATCTACGGTTCTAAAAAGATACCTCCCTTCAAAGCCTTCTATATTCTTTCTATAACCACTTGAGAGGGTAAAGGCAAGGTCCATCCCTCCAAGGAGTAACTCCAAAAATTTATCTGTTAACTCTCCGCACAACTCCTCCTTTAATCTCTTTGACCCAAATCTTGTTATAAAATTCCCTACCATCTCAGGCATGAGAGATATAGGGCTTAACATGGTTCTTTTTATTCTGGATGCCATAGGTTATCCCTCCCTTCTTGGCAATGGGAATGGTTCAAAGGGTATCATCTTGCCTGTGGACAGCAGATACTCTGTCCTGTCAATAATCTCCTTCTGCATCTGCGGGTTTAGGTCTTTGAAATATGCTGTGTATCCGGAGACGCGCACTAAAAGTTCAGGATATTTTTCAGGATGTTTTACTGCATCCACAAATGTATCGTGTGTTGTAATATTGAACTGTATCTCCATTCCGCCATTTCCCGAGTTTATCTCCCCCTCTGCACCATCGAAATAGGCTCTGACAGAGGCTGCGAAGTTTTCGAGCATCTTATCCCTATTC
>JACQEW010000382.1 GCA_016200365.1 Nitrospinota bacterium | reverse complement strand
TTTTAAAATCGCATTCATGCCCATTGTCGGCTCTATATTTGTTTCAAGAGAAATCAAAACCCCTCCCATTCCTGCAAGGGCAGAGCCGATACCAAAGGCATAAAGAATAACCTTTTCAGGATATATCCCTGAAACGCTTGCGCCGACAGGGTCATCCGCCACTGCCCTGATTGCCTTACCCATTTTTGTTCTGTCCACTATAAGCCAGAGGATGCTGAAAAGGATTGTTGAAGAAGAAAGAATCAGTATTTGCGTAGGTGTTATGACTGCTGAGAATATCTGATAGCCCTCAACAACAGGGCCTGTCCTTAAGGTAAGTATTTGCGCTCCGTAAAGAAGCTGAAGAAGATTTTGAATGAAGATGAATATACCGAATGAGGCGATGAGAAAAACTAAGCCCGGTGAATTGCTTTTTCTTAAAGGCAGATAAACTATTCTATCAATAGCTATGCCGAAGATGGCCGAAAGGATGGAGGCAAAAAAAAAGACAGGATTGGGTTTACGCCTAAAGATATTGAAAGGCTATAGGCAAAATATGCCCCTGCGGTATAGACAACGCCATGCGCAAAGTGGAAGAAGCGGACGGTTTTATAGATGACCGCAAAGCCGAGGGCGATGAGGGCATATATACTGCCTGCTATAATGCCGTTTAAAAGAAGCTGGTTAAACATTTATTTTTTATCTTCCTCTATTTTTTCCTTGAGGTAAACCCTTGCCTTATCCAATAAAGTCCTGTATAGAGGCTCGGTTTCCCCTATGAACTTTTTGATAGTTGCCCATCGTATGTCAAGATATTCATGGGATATGATATTCCTGAACTTTACCCAGCGGGAAAGAGACTCTGTGGAATCAATTCCGAGTTCTTTTACAACCGAAATCAATAATACTATGTCTTTGTAATTATCCGGAAGATTTCTTCCCTCAAGGGTTAAAATAACTTTAGATATGTCTATTGAAGAATTTATTATATTTTCTACCCAGCGTTCCACATTTCTTCTCTTATCAATATCTTCCTGATATTCAACAAAAGAAAACTTTCTGAATTTCGGATAATCCCTGACCTCCGTTTCCAGAAAATCAAGATGCTTCAACAATCTCTGTTTCAGTTCCTCTTTCAATCTTCATCCTTTCAAGAAAATGTTCAAAAAACATCTCTCTGAAATCCTCCGCCTCCAGTGTAACAACCTCCATAAAATCCAGATACAGCACCCAGTCATTAATGGCAAGAGGAGTTCCCCTTATTGCACTTGCAGCAACACTTGCAGATACTCTGTTTAAGACGAGCATCTCAATCTCTCTTTTGAGTATCCTTTCCACCTCAGACCATATCTCATCCTCACTGCTGTAAAAAACTTCCTCTTCATACTCTATGGGATGTCTCATTTCGGGATAAAAATAGACTGCTATGTCAACATCGGATATTTTTGTGGCAGTCCCCCGCGCCTGTGAGCCGAATAAAAAGGCAAAAGCAATATCCTTGCGAGATTTGAAATAGTTTTTAAGCGATTCTATGTCCATAGTCTGTATTGCTCCAGTCATTTAGGCACACCATAAAGATAATGGTCGTGATGTTCGGCAAGGTCTTTAATCCAGGTTTCCACAGCAATATCCTTTAAGCCAAAAAGCGGGTCTTTCCCCTTCTTAATCTTTTCTTTCTTCTTGCTTTCCTTCATTCCTGTTTTCAGATAATGGATAATCTCAAGAAGTTTCGGCATATCTTCCGCAGGCATATCCTGCAACTCTTTAATTATTTCATCTTTATACTTGGTCTGTGTTTGCATAATTCATTCTCCTTTCTCTCAAAGTCCTTTGTCTTGTGTCTAAAGTCCATAGTATAAGTTTAACTCCCAACCCATCAACTCAACAATAGATGCTGCCTGCGATAATGCCGTTTAGAAGGAGTTGATTAATCATGAAAAAGCGAAAGAATTAATTATTCCCTCGTACAGATTAATTTTCAGTTTCAAGAAATTAAAAAACTCATCATAACTTTCTATTAATGCTGGATTCCTCGTAAGTCTTTCTTTAATACGTGCTACATATAATTCGCTATTATAGAAATTTCGAATTATTTCTTTCCTGATTATTTTGTATTCATCTTCCGTTATAGAATTATTTTTAATAACCAAATGATTTAGAGTATCAAAATAGCTAAAATCATTGTAGGCTAATTTGTGTTTATATTTTTCAAACGCTCGTGTGCCAGGGAAAGGGGTATAAAAAGATATCTTTATTTCATCAACTCTCATCTCATTTATTTTATTTTTGTATTCTAAAAGCTTATTATATGTTTCATTCGGGAAGCCAATCATTAGATAGGCTTTCGTGAAAATCTCATTTTCAAAGCAAAGATCGTATATTTCGTTCATCTTTTCTATTAATGGACGTTTAAATGATTTTATTTCGTTCGATAGCTCATCATCTAAAGTTTCTATGCCAAATCCTATTTTCCTACAACCAGCTTGGCTCATTAATCGAATGAGCTCCGCATCTAATCCTAAAATTGTACACATACAGTACCATCTAAAATTAAGTCCACTGTTTAAAATTTCATAACAAAAATCCTTCACCCATCTTTTGCTTGAGTTGAATGTTAAATCAGTAAAGAAAAAAGCATTTGTATTAAACCCTTCTTGGACGGCTCTTATTTCCTTTATGATATTATGAGGCGAACGGTATGTCACGCCTTTTCCCCACAATGCATTACTGCAACAAAATTCACAATTAAAAGGGCAACCTCTGGAGCAGGCAATTACTGCAACGTTAACTTGTTTTGAAGGCGGAGGATACATGAGTCCATAAATTTTACAATCTTTGAGAGTATTTTCATTTCTTAATGGAAATGGAAGGGTATCAATGTTCTTTATTCTAATTCTTTTTGTTGTTTTAAAATATTGGCTGTTCTTTAGAAAAGCAATGCCTGAGATTGATTCATAATTTCTGCTGTTTTCAATAGCATCAAATAGCTCCATTACAGTTGTTTCGCCCTCACCAATAACAACAAAATCAACATTATTATTTTTAACTACATTTTCGGTATCTGTTGATGGATGATAACCACCAAAAACAACGATTATTTTTTCGTCAATATGTTTTAATTTTCGGGCTATTTGTATTGATTCATTAAAATTATAAGTTAGCACGGAAAAACATACTACATCTGGATTGTATGAGATTATTTTTTGAACTAATTCATCTCTTGCTTCCGACATTTGCATTAGAATATTAACCTTATAACCCTTTGAATGCAAAACCGCTGTAATATATTCCAAACCCAACGGTTCAAACTCATTATGACCACCAAATGCATGTTTTTTATCATGTCCAAAGGTTGGCTCTAATAAGACAACTGACTGTATATTTCTTTTCTTGTTCAACATTATTGATTTGAAGGTTTATGTTCAATACCTTGATAAAATACTGTAATAGTGCTATCAGCGGATACAACTACTACTATAGCTTTGTCCCAAAGGCATGCAGACATACCCATTGAAGATATATGACGAGTTCCCCATGATAAAATTCTATACCACTCAGGCCAATAGAATGGGTTTTTAGCATATTTGGTTCCATCAGTATCAGTGTTCTTTAAATGTTCAAAACTACACATTGTATATAACTGTAATGATTTATTATTAATTTCAAAACATTTT
>JACQEW010000372.1 GCA_016200365.1 Nitrospinota bacterium | reverse complement strand
TCATAAAGGCATAGAATCCAGTGGACAGGTCTTACAAATTTGACACTCCCATCCCCCCACTTCATATATTTTGGAAAGGGTATGGCAAATATCGTCTTATTTAAAAGAGCAGGGAGTATTTTCTTTGTCTCCTCTCCCTTATCTTCCTTGATGACGCAGAGATACTCACCCTTCTCTGTCTTTTCGATTTTCAAATCCTCTACGGCAATCCCGTGATTTTTCGCAAAACCGACAGCAGCTTTGGTTGGAATCCCTTTATCGTCAAAGGCAACTTTCTTTGGAGGTCCTATTACTTTACTTACAATCCCCTCCTGCCTTTCTGATAAATCCTTAACCAACAGAACAAGTCTGCGCGGAGTCCCAAAGACCTTTACCTGACTGAATGAAATCCTGCCCTCTGCAAAAAATTTCTTTGACAGCTCTTCAATCTTGCTAAATGCAGGATTCAAATACACTGACGGAATCTCTTCCGTCCCGATTTCTAAAAGCAGCTCATTGGTCATAATTTGCAGTGATTAACAAAAATATTATCTCCTGACTATGTTGTCCATATCAAGTTGTAACGGCACTAATATTTCTACGATTCTCTCCATATCTATCTCGTCCTGTTTAGCAGATGACATATCACGCAATATAACCGTATCTTTATCGAGCTCATTATCTCCTATTACAATTGTATACCTGGCTCCGGATTTATTTGCCTTTTTCATCTGGCTCTTTAAACTCCCCTTTTCATAATCCCTTTCAACCCTGATCCCGTTCTGTCTCAAGACATTTATAAGCTCAAATGCCTTCAGGTCAGCCCTTTCACCAAGCGTTGCAATAAAGATAAGGGGGACTGATTGCTGATTGCTGATTGCTGATTGCTGAATAAGTGGTGCGGTTCTATCCACACCGATGGCAAATCCAAAGGCAGGTGTGGGCGGACCTCCGAATTCTTCCACCAGCTTATCGTATCTGCCGCCTCCTGCAATTGCATTCTGCGACCCAAGACCTTTTGATACGATTTCAAAGGCGGTTTTTGTATAGTAATCGAGTCCCCTTACCAGTTTTGGTTTTTTGGTATATTGAATGTCCAATTTGTCAAGATAGGACAATGTAGAATCGAAATGCCTTTTACAATTTTCACATCTGTGAGTCTCGATTGTGGGTGCATCTTTCGTCGCTTCATGGCAGTTGGCGCTTTTGCAGTCAAATATCCTCAATGGATTCCTCTCATATCTCCTCTGGCAGTCTTCACAGAGGAGGCTTTTTTTCTGTTTTAAAAATTGTAAAAGCGCCTCCTTGAATTTTGGTCTGCACTCATCGCATCCAAGACTGTTTATTTGAAGTTCGAGCTCTGTAAGACCGAGTTTTTCAAAATATCTCATGAGCATACCGATAACCTCTGCATCTATCTCGGGGTTCTCTGTCCCAAAGACCTCTGCACCGATTTGGTAAAATTGTCTGTATCTGCCTGCCTGCGGTCTTTCGCATCTGAACATAGGTCCCATGTAGTAAAGTTTAACAACTGACGGGGGATTATAGAGATTATGCTCCACATACGCCCTTACAACAGATGCAGTCCCTTCGGGTCTCAATGTCAGGCTGTCGCCGCCCCTGTCAGGAAAGGTATACATCTCCTTTTCTACAATATCGGTAGTTTCCCCGATGCTCCTCGTAAAAACTGCGGTCTTTTCAAAGATAGGTATCCTTATCTCCGAAAAACCGTAAAGCTCAAATACCTCTCCCGCTGTCCTCTCCATAAACTGCCATTTTTCAATCTCACCCGGCAGTATATCCTTCACGCCTTTTATTGCATGATATTTGTCTGTCATAACTTTCGTGTTATCTACAAAAACTCAATGTGATTCTCCATCTCCCTATCGGTTAAAATATTTGCTATTAATTCGACCCCTCTAATACATTGACCAATAGAGACATTTTTTGAATGCGAAAATATTATTCCATAATGACTGACTTCGGGACGGCTTGCCATTATTAGAAAATCAACATCATGTGTAAGAACGACGGCTTTTATATCAAATGCTTTCTTAATATGAAATTCATCGGATTTGCCAATGTATCCAAGTTCTCTGGCTGAAATTACCTCTATCCGTCGTCTGCGTAAGCCCTCGATTATAGACCGTTCTATATTCTCATCGGCATAAATTTTCATTCAAGCTTTGCTTTTAATCTGGATGGATACTGTTTCGTAAGATGAATTAGGAAAGACTGATCTTCACGATATTTTTTATCGAATGTATCCTTATGTTCATAATAGTAGGACAATGCATCATGAATTTGCTCAAGCCTTAGATGAGGGTATTCATCTATAATCATGTCGGCGCTCAATCCCATAAGTTCGTATCTAACGGCAATATCTATTATCCTTATGCGGGTACCTTTGATAACAGGCTGTCCTCCCGAAATCCTTGAGTCCATAGATATATATGGATGCATTGTCTTCTTTTCTGCAACAGGCATAATCGTTCCTCCTTCTGCTTTTAACCCAAATAATGCAATTAACCACAGAGCACACAGAGAAACATATTGATAGTAAAAGGAAAAATGTGATTTCCTCTGTGCACTCTTTTATGCAAGGATAAATCTAATTATTTTCAAAATATCTAACACGAGGACACAGAGAATTGCTTGAAAATAAAAGTCTTTTTAAAGTTAAAAATATCTCTGTGCCCTCTGTGGTTTTCTTTAAATGCATTTTTCGGGTTAATAAAAATCTTATCAAAATAATAACATCATTTAGCAAGGGAAATCAAATACCTAAAACACCGAATTACAAAATATGTATAAGGTGGTATAATAAATCTACTACTTGAATACAGGTGTCCGCCATTATGAAACCATGGTATCAGATGAATGAAGATGAGCTTTATAAAGAGCTTAAGACCGGCAGGAGCGGGCTTTCTGCTGATGAAGCACATAAGAGATTATCTCAATATGGGCAAAATAAGCTTGAGGAGCGAAAGGGTAAAAATCCTCTTATAATTTTTTTTGAGCAATTTACAAACCTCCTCATTTTAATACTGATAATTGCCGCCGTTATCTCTGCATTTACAGGCGAATTAATAGACACGACAGTAATCCTGGGTATTATTGTATTAAATGCAATAATCGGCTTCTCGCAGGAATACAGGGCAGAGAAGGCCCTTGCTGCCCTAAAAAAGCTCGAAATACCTGCTGCAACGACATTAAGGGACGGCAAATACCATCAGATACCTGCTACGGATATTGTTCCCGGGGATATAGTCATTCTTACTGCCGGGGAGCGGGTGCCTGCCGATATAAGGCTTATAGAAAGCCCTAACCTTATGATAGATGAATCGCCCCTTACAGGAGAGTCCACGCCTGTCGAGAAAATCAGCAGCCCCCTAAAAGAAGAAACTGCTCTTGCAGACCGCAGAAATGTGGCATTTAAAGGAACTGTTATTACTTACGGCAGGGGAGTAGGGATTGTGGCTGCTACAGGGATGGCAACAGAACTCGGCAGGATTGCAAATCTCATTCAGGAGACGGAAAAGATAAAGACCCCTCTTCAGACAAGACTCGATGTTATGGGAAAGAGACTGGCAGCGGCTGTCCTGCTCCTCTGTCTGCTCATCTTCATTGCAGGTATATCGAGGGGGGAGCCTTTGCAGCTTATGTTTCTTACTGCAATAAGTCTGGCGGTAGCCGCAATACCGGAGAGCCTTCCGGCAGTTATCACTATTGTCCTTGCCCTCGGCGCTTACAGGATGGCAAGGGAGAATGCTATTATACGCAAACTCCCTGCTGTAGAGACGCTCGGCTGTATAACGGTTATATGCTCCGATAAAACAGGGACACTTACCACAAATAAAATGACTGTTGAGGAGATATATGTTGGCGGGAGAACATTTCAAATTTCAAATTTCAAATCCCAAATCTCAAATAGAGAACTCATCACTCATCACTCACCACTCGATACTCTCTTTAAGGCAATGGTTTTATGCAATGATGCCTCTATTGATGGGGATAAAGAGATTGGGGACCCGACTGAAATTGCCCTGCTTAAGGCTGCGGCAGAAATAGATAAACATGAGATGGAAAGGAATTATCCAAGAATAAATGAAATTCCCTTTGACTCCTTTAGAAAGATGATGACCACAATCCATTCATCTCCCATCAATTCCGAAAATCATACAGCGTTTGTAAAGGGTTCTGTAGATAGTGTGCTGGATGTATGCTCTATAACGGATGCTCTAAAAGAAAGGATTTTATCGGAGAATGAGAAGATGGCTGCCGGAGGCATAAGGGTTCTATGCTTTGCCTATAAGGAGATTGAAAAAGGTGTGCCTCTGAAAGATGCTGAAAAAGGGCTGACCTTCATTGGACTTGTCGGTATGATAGACCCTCCGAGGGAGGAGGCTTATGAAGCGGTAGAGGTATGTTTAAAAGCAGGCATCACCCCGATTATGATTACAGGAGACCATCCTGTCACAGCGCGTGCTATTGCAAAACGGCTTGGAATTACAGATGGAAACGGACAAATTGTTACTGGAAAGGATATGGAATTGCTGGAGCCTGCCCATTTGAGCAATCTCCTGTCGTCTGTGAGGGTATTTGCAAGGGTATCTCCTGAAGACAAAATCCGTATTGTTACCGTCCTGAAAGAAAAAGGACATATTGTGGCAATGACAGGAGATGGTGTAAACGATGCCCCTGCTTTGAAAAAGGCTGATATAGGTGTTGCAATGGGCATAACAGGAACGGATGTGAGCAAAGAGGCATCGGATATTATATTGAGGGATGATAATTTTGCCACTATTGTAAAGGCGGTTTATGAAGGCAGGGTGATATACGACAATATAAGAAAATTTATACGATATATGCTGTCAACCAATTCAGGCGAGATACTTACGATGTTTTTTGCCATTATGATAGGGATGCCCCTGCCTGTTTTACCGATTCAGATATTATGGATAAATTTAGTTACGGATTCATTTCCGGCGCTTGCACTGGGAGTAGAGCCTGCTGAAAAGAATGTTATGAATCGTCCGCCGAGAGACCCTGATGAGAGTATATTTGCCGGAAGGCTGTGGCAGCATATCATCTGGGTTGGTTTGCTTATGTCCTTCGGCACCCTCGGCGTGATGGCGTGGGGACTTAAATATGACGACCTCGACCATGCGAGGAGCATGGTATTCTTTACACTCGCAGGTTTTCAGATGTTCCATGTAATTGCCATCCGCTCAGAAAGGGAATCGCTGTTTACTCTCGGACTCCTTTCAAACAAACCGCTCCTTAGTGCTGTAGCGCTGACATTTCTGCTGCAAATTATGATAACCTATACCCCTGTCTTACAGGGGATATTCAAGACAGTTTCATTAAGCGCCTTTGAGCTGTTTCTCTGCCTGTCAGTCTCATTTAGTGTATTCATAGCCGTGGAAATCGAAAAGGCATACTTTCGCAGCCGCCCGCAGTCTTGACTTTTCCGATAACCTGTGTCAATCTTAGAACATGCAGGATTTCATCCTTGGGATGGAAAAAAAAGCCCTTAATAAAGAAGATATAGGTTTTGACGAGGCTTATGATTTAATTACGATTGACGATTCCCATATATTTGACCTACTGTCATCTTCAAACAGGATAAGGGAAAAATTTAAAGGGAGGTTAATCAGCCTCTGCTCGATAATAAATGCCAAGTCAGGAAGATGTCCTGAAGACTGCTCCTTTTGCTCCCAGTCTATACATCATAAAACAAACATACCCGAATACCCTCTCATAAATACCACTCAAATACTTGATGGTGCAAGAACCGCGATGGCTCAGGGGGCTTATAAATTTGGCATAGTAACAAGCGGCAAGGGTATAAATAATGAAAGTGAGCTGCATAGAATCTGCGAAACGATTAATACACTGAAAAAAGAGACACCTATCCACAGATGCGCCTCTCTGGGTATTTTAAATAGAGACGAGCTTTTTGCCCTAAAAGAAGCCGGTCTGGAGGAATATCACCACAATCTTGAGACTGCGAGGAGCTTTTTCCCCAATATATGCACTACCCATACTTATGATGAGGATGTCGAAACTATAAAGTGTGCAAAGGAGGCAGGTCTTAGAACATGCTGCGGAGGGATATTCGGCATGGGAGAGAGCATCGAGCAGAGAATAGATCTGTGCTTTACATTGAGAGAACTAAATGTGGATTCTGTCCCATTGAATTTCCTCCATCCTATACAGGGGACAAGGCTGGAAAACAGCTTCCCTCTCAAGCCTTTTGAGTGTTTAAAGATTATTGCCCTATATCGTTTCATGCTCCCTGATAAAGATATAAAGATGGCAGGAGGCAGGGAGCATAACCTGCGGGACCTTCAATCTTTTGTTTTTGCTGCAGGCGCCAATTCTATTATGGTGGGTAATTATCTTACGACAAAGGGGAGGGGCGCTAAAGAGGACTTGCAGATGATTAAGGATTTGGGATTGGAGATATATGATTCACCACAAAGACACAAAGAACACAAAGAAATAAAGTAAGGAGAAAGCTTAATCTTTTTCTTCTATTCTTCTTTGCGACCTTTGTGTCTTTGTGGTTAAAAAGGTTTTATGGATTTTATACATGATGAGTTGGAGGAATTAAAGAGGGAGGGGCTTTACAGGGAATTGAAGGTTGTCGAAAGCGGGCAGGGGAATAGGGTAAAAATTAACGGGAAAGAGGTAATCCTGCTTTCATCAAATAATTATCTTGGGCTTGCCTCCCATCCTGAATTAAAGAAAGCTGCCATTTTAGCCGTAGAGAAATATGGATGCGGCTCAGGTGCGTCGAGACTTATTTCCGGCAATATGGAGCTGCATGAGAGGCTGGAGGAGAGGATTGCATCTTTTAAGGGAACAGAGTCGGCGCTTTTATTCAATTCAGGATATACGGCTAATCTTGGGGTAATATCTTCTATCTGCGGAAGGGGAGATATAATATTCAGTGATAAGCTGAATCATGCCAGTATAATTGACGGGTGTCTGCTTAGCGGTGCGGAGATAAAAAGGTATCCCCATAAAGATATTGATGCACTTGAGGGATTTCTTAAAAGCGC
>JACQEW010000371.1 GCA_016200365.1 Nitrospinota bacterium | reverse complement strand
GGCAAGCTTCCAGAGATAGGCGCAGGACTCGGAAGGGGCATAAGGAATTTCAAGAAGGCAACCAAAGAAGTTCAGGATGAGGTCGAGACAACTGCAAAGCTCGATGAAGATGCAGGTGTTAAGACAGAGGCAAAGAAATAAAATTTCTAATTTCTAATTACCAATTTCCAATAAAGATAAAAATGTCCAATTTCTAAATTTTGGATTTTAGGCATTGGTCATTTATTAGAAATTGGGAATTGGAAATTAGGAATTCATCCCCTCAAGTCTTTCACATACTTACTCCCTTTAAGTGATTTGGCATACTTCTTTAAATCTGCAGCAATGGCGCTTGCCTCTCCGAGGTGGTTTATATTTCTCTTTTCGTTTGTCACCACTGCAATAGAGACAGTCATAATCGGAAATCTCTCTTTTTCCCCTTTTCTGTTCACAGAATCCATATATCCTCTCACCCTGTCCTCCTCATCATAAAAGGTGGTTATCAAGAGGTCAAAGTATTTAATAACCTGCTCACAGACCCCCTCTACAAAATCAGCCGGCACTATGAATACAAAATCATCGCCGCCGACATGCCCGACAAATTTATCGGGGTGATTCATATCCCTGACAGCGTTTGTTACAACACGGGCTGTCATTCTCAATATCTCATCCCCCCTGCTGAAGCCGTATTTGTCATTATAAGGCTTGAAGTTATCGAGGTCTATATACGCCAGGGCAAACTTTTTACCCAAATCAATCCTTTTCTGTCCCTCTTTCATAATAGAGTTGTTGCCGGGGAGGCGGGTGAGGGGGTTGGCGTCCAGTTCTCTCGCAGACCTTGAAAATGAAAGAGAAACCCTTAAGTTTAGGTCGTCGGGATTAACAGGTTTTATAATATAATCGTCTGCCGGAATAGAGTCCCAATTGATTTTACTCCATCCAAATTCAGATGGTATAAGGAGTATCACAGGAAGGTGTCCATATACTGTATCACCCTTTAATTGACGGCAGAGATCGTCTCCCTTTATAGAGGGCATTTCAATGTCTATTATTATTAAATCGGGAGGCTCATTGTATATTATATCGAGTGCATTTTTACTGTCTTCGGTATAATATGCAAGGTAGCCCTTTCCCTTGAGGGTATTCTGAATGAATTCTGCTGTCGGAGGGTCGTCATCTATTATCAAAATTCTCTTTTTACTTTCGCTCACAGTTCAAAAATTGTAAACCCTTTTCTTTAACACAAAGTCGCAAAGAAAATTGAAAAGACGCAAAGAAAAAAATAGCTTAATTCTTTGCACCCTTTGCGTCTTTGCGTTAAGAATTAGGTTTTTGTTCATTACCTGCAACAAACATCGAGTCGTCAATATTTTCAAGGCTTTCTTCCATATCGCCGATAATCTCTTCGAGGATTTCAGGTGTAATCTTCAGGCTCTCCCATGCCGCCTTATCTATTATAGGGACAAGGCTGTCGCCGCTGAATCCAAACCCCTTTGCCCTGACAAGAATATCCGACAGGTGAGCCATTGCAGTCTGCCTCGGGGCAAACCTCGCAAGATGAGGCTGGTGATGGTAGGTAATCGGGTCTGAAAGGTTTTTAGGCAAATTCCATTTTTCGCAGAGCCAGCTTCCAACAGCAGCGTGGGTAAAATCAAGAACCTTCGTCTCTGCCTCGTACATGGATATATTCTTCTCTCGAACCATTTTCTCTATCTCTCCCGATTCCTCCGGCATCTCCAATTTAATGACAACCTTGCCGAAGTCGTGCAGAAGGGCTGCAACCGATACTTCTTCAGGCTCAGGCTGATTCAATTTTCTTGCAATGGCGCCTGCCGTCATTGCGCATCCGAGGGAATGCTTCCAGAGGTCAACCATGCCTTTACTCAGCATGATGTCAAAAACAGAAGTGCTTAATACCAGCCCTTTGACTACATTGAAGCCCAGCAGGACAAGCCCGTGGGTTACATTGGATATCCTGCCGGGAAATCCGTAAAAAGCGGAATTTATAAGCCTCAATACCTTTGCAGATAGTATCTGATCGCTGGATATAATCTTTCCAACTTCCTCAGCAGAGGTAGAAGAACTCTCCACCATAAGGCTGATTTTCTGGATAACGCCGGGAAGGGTGGGGAGATTCTTCAATTCCTCGATTCTTCTTCTGATTTTGCTTTTCTCAACACTCATAAAATTTTAACCACAGAGACACGGAGACACAGAGAAAAACAAGAAGTAAGAAGTAAGAAGCAAGAAAGCTCAAAGCTCAAGGCTCAAAGGGGACTTCTTTCAGCTTTCAGCTTTCAGCTTGTTTCTTGTCTCTTGCCTCTTTTTTAATCTTTTTTTCTTTCTCTGTGCCTCTGTGACTCTGTGGTTACTATCCACAGGAATGTCTGAAGAACCAAGAAAATAAAGAAAGACACTACAAAATAAATAAAATATGTTTTAAGTAATAATCACTCTGAGGAAGTGCTGTTAATTGGAAAATGATGAAAGACATAATCAGACAACTCTTGATAAATCTCGGTGAAGACCCTGAGAGGGAGGGATTAAAAAGGACTCCTGAGCGGGTTGAAAAGTCATTGCGATTTTTAACAGAGGGCTATGGAAAAGATATCAAGAAGATAGTAGAAAGGGCTGTGTTTGAGGAAAAATGCGATGAGATG
>JACQEW010000354.1 GCA_016200365.1 Nitrospinota bacterium | reverse complement strand
TGGACCTGTGTTTGCCTTGCCGCAGGTAAGCCATCTTTTGGAGAAGAAGGAGATATAATTTAGCCACAGAGACACAAAGGCACAGAGGAAAAATAAATTACCAATTACCAATTACCAATTACTAATTTCTAATTAAAAACAAAAAAACAAAATTCCTTAATTGGTAATTAGAAATTAGAAATTCTCTTTCTCTGTGTCTCCGTGCCTCTGTGGCTAATGTATATGTTATGAAAAAACCGAAAGTAGCAATTTTAAAGTTTGCCTCCTGCGACGGATGCCAGCTCTCTCTCCTCGATGCAGAGGATGAGCTGCTTGCCGTTGCGAATGCCATTGACATAGCATTTTTCCCGGAGGCGAGCCGGAGGATGCTTAAAGGGCCGTATGATGTTACTCTTGTTGAGGGGAGTGTTACGACCCCCCATGATGTCGAGCATATACGGGAGATTCGCAAGACCTCCAAAGTTTTAATTACCATCGGCGCCTGTGCAACTGCCGGCGGTATTCAGGCTCTCCGCAACTGGAAGGATGTCAGGGAGTTCACCCGTGTTGTCTATGCAACGCCCGAGTATATCTCTACCCTTGACCGCTCTATGCCTCTCAGTTCTTTTGTTCATGTGGATTTTGAATTAAGGGGCTGTCCCATTAACAAATATCAGCTTATTGAAGTCATTAACGCCCTTTTAAATAACCGCAAGCCGAATATCTCGGCTCACAGCGTTTGCATAGAATGTAAGCTGAAGGGCAATATCTGTGTAATGGTTTCTAAGGGTATATCCTGTCTTGGTCCTGTTACGCATGCAGGCTGCGATGCTATCTGCCCGTCATACCATCGCGGCTGCTTCGGCTGTTTCGGTCCTATGGAAAGCCCGAATACACAGGCTTTAAGCAAACATATTATCGAGTTGGGACAGACTAAGTATGATACAATGCTGGCATTCCGTGGTTTCAATGCCTATGCAGAGGCATTCCGCAAGGAGAGCGACGCACAGGAGAAGTAAAAAGAAAAAGATTAAGGAGAAAGGGGAAAGGGGTGAGATGGAGAAAAAAAACAAATAATGTTTGTCTTTATTAAATTTTCTCCTTTTCTCTATCTTCTCCATTTCTCCTTATAGTGTTATGAAAAATCAAACCATTAAAGTAGACTACCTTGCCCGTGTAGAAGGGGAGGGGGCGATACTCGTCAAAATCAAAGGCGGGGAGATTGCAGAGGTAAAATTTAATATCTTCGAGCCGCCGAGATTTTTTGAGGCGTTCCTGCGGGGTCGGAAATATTCCGAAGCCCCTGATATTACCTCACGGATATGCGGTATCTGTCCGATTGCCTATCAGATGAGTTCCGTGCATGCAATGGAGAATGCCTTTGGAGTTACAGTTGACTGGCAATTGCGGGAGCTTCGCCGTCTCATATATTGCGGTGAGTGGATTGAAAGCCATGTATTACACATATACATGCTGCATGCACCCGATTTCCTCGGGTATGAAGATGCCCTGCAATTGGCAAAGGATTATCCTGAGATTGTTAAGAAAGGACTACAGTTAAAGAAGGCAGGCAATGACATTGTCGCACTCCTCGGAGGCAGGGAGATTCATCCGATTAATGTTCGTGTCGGAGGTTTTTATCGTGTCCCCTCTAAAAAAGAGCTTGCCTCTCTTACCGAAAAATTAAAGTGGGCGAGGGATGCTGCAATTGATACCGTTAAATGGACTGCCACACTTCCATTCCCTGATTTTGAGCAGGATTATGAATTTGTATCATTACGGCACCCTGATGAATATCCCTTTAATGAAGGCAGGATTGTCTCAAATAAAGGGCTTGATATAGCTGTAAAAGAATATGAGTTTTCCTTTGAAGAGGAGCATGTATCACATTCCAATGCACTTCATTCCCTGCTTACTACATGCAGGGACAAGTCTGTTTTAAAAGGAAGGGGCGCTTATTTTGTAGGACCTATGGCGCGATTTAATTTAAACTTTGATAAATTGTCTCCTATTGCAAAGGATGCTGCTAAAGAGGTCGGAGTTCTTCCCGAAGTCCGCAACCCCTTTAAGAGCATTATAGTCCGCGCTGTAGAGACCCTATATGCCTGCGATGAGGCGCTGCGTATTATCTCTCAATACGAGCCTCCTGAAAAATCATGCGTTGAAATTCCCTCTACTCCCCCCTTTACAAAAGGGGGGCATGGGGGGGTTGGTTTTGGATGCACTGAAGCGCCGAGGGGAATGATTTACCACCGTTACAGAATCGGCGCCGATGGCTTGATTAACGATGCAAAGATTGTCCCTCCAACTTCTCAGAACCAGCGAATAATAGAGGAAGACCTCCGTAATTTTGTAATAAAAAACATCAGCCTGCCGAAAGAAGAGTTGACATGGAAATGCGAGCAGACTGTGCGAAATTATGACCCCTGCATCTCCTGCGCAACCCACTTACTGAAGATAGAGTTTGAATAGCTATAGTGAAGGCAATAAATAACTTGTAGGGCAAGCCTTCAGCCCCCGATTGTTTCTGTCGGGGGTTATTTGCAGGGCTAAAGCCCTGCCCTACATCAAGTTATTTATTGCCGTTAGTATAAGTTTTTGAAATGGGAAAAATAGATAAAAAGACACCGGCATCACTCGGATTCTCTATCCCTGCTGAATGGGAGAGACACGAGGCAACATGGATAGCATGGCCCCATAATAAAAATGACTGGCCCGGAAAGATTGTTCCGATTCACTGGGTATACGGCGAGATTGTAAGGAAGATTTCAGAGGGTGAAACTGTCCGTATTATTGTCGAATCAAAGGGGCATGAGACCTTTGCCCGCCGTATTCTCAGTCGTGTAGGGGTTGATTTTCATAGGATTCAATTCTTCCGTTTCCCGACAGATCGCGGATGGACGCGAGATTTTGGTCCAATGTTTGTTCGCCGCTCAGGAGAGACTGCAATTGTCAGATTCCGTTTCAACGGCTGGGCAAAGTATCCGAATTGTAAGAAGGATGATGCTGTTCCTGAGAGAGCAGCACGTGCGCTTGGATGCAAGATTTTTTATGCAAAGGTAAAAAATCGTGATGTGGTTTTAGAAGGCGGAAGTATCGAAACGAATGGTTGCGGGACACTTATTACAACAGAGGAGTGTCTTCTGGATAGAGTTACACAGGTCAGAAATCCTGAGTTAAGCAAAGAGGATATGGAAACCGCCTTTCACGAATATCTTGGTGTAAAGAATATCCTCTGGCTTGGTAAAGGGATTGCAGGCGATGACACCCATGGTCATGTGGATGATATATGCCGTTTTGTCGGACAGCGGAGGGTTGTGCTCTGTAAGGAGGATAATGCTGGAGATGTAAACTACCGTCCATTGGAAGAGAACCGCGAGCGTCTTGAAGGGATGCGGCTTGAGGACGGCTCTAAGATAGAGGTTATACAAATCCCCATGCCTGCTCCTCTCTATTTTGATAAAATGCGTCTGCCTGCAAGTTATGCCAATTTTTATATCTCAAATTCAGCAGTCCTTGTACCAACCTTCAATGACCCTAATGACCGCATTGCACTTGGTATTCTTTCCGAGCTTTTTACCGACCGTCCTGTGGTAGGTATCCATGCAGTAGACCTTGTATGGGGTCTCGGGACAATCCATTGCCTTACACACGAACAGCCTGCAAAGTAACCTTAACTATTAAAGTTGATGTAAGCAGCAAGGCAATGAATTCAAAATCCTTATGGATGTCCATTTGGATGATATTGAAAAAGCCGGATAGACTCTGCTTAAAGAGGCAATCTTAAAAATGTGTGCAGGGGATGTGTATATTAAACCCAGCTTTGACGGGAAGTATGGAAAGATAAAAATCTTGATGCACCTGAGTGAGAAGATTAAAGTGCATATGATGTTATTTTAGTATTATAAATAATATGATAAAATTGCAGAGATTGCTATGAAAAGGACATTTAAAAAGAATTAAAAAGTGCCACTGATACCCTGAAATTGCTATATTTTATACAGGTTTATACTATATGATTAGATATCGATTAGATGATCTTGGGTGGTACCAATTTGAACATCTGGTTCAGAGTCTTATAAAAGCACAATTCGGTGGTGGAATAGAGTCGTGGGGTGGGCGTGGTGATTGGGGAATTGACGCATATTATGAAGGTGAAATCAATTATCCTGCCAAGGATATTCAAAATGAAGGTCTTTTTATATTTCAAATAAAATTCGTTGAGAATGCCAATGCCAGCGGAGCAAAACCTGATATAGCATTAACTAAAGCTGTAAAAGCAGAAATATACAGACTCAAAAATACCCCTACCTATTCATGGATTGAAGATGTTAATCACTATGTGTTCATAACAAATGCTCCTTTATCTTCTAAACTAAAAAGTGAGGTTAAAGAATTATTTAAAGAGGTTTTTCCTAATTCAATAGTCCATACTCATGGGGGTAGAGATGTATGCGACTGGTTAGATAATAACCCTCAGATTTACAAATCCTTCCCTCAACTATTGAGTATTAGAGATTTAGATCAAGTTCTAACTGAAATTGTTAATAAGCATATTATTACAAGAAGTAAAACAGTAATTGAGGGAGCCAGAGAAATTGCCGCAGTATTTGTCCCAACAGAGACTTACAGAAAATCATGGGAAACTTTAAAAAACCATAAATTTGTTGTATTAGATGGGCCAGCTGAAGTTGGAAAGACTGCAATTGCTAATATGATGGCATTGACATTGGTATTGGATAGGTGGGAAGCAGTATATTGTGCAAAACCAGAAGATATATTACAGGTTTTTAAACATCGAG
>JACQEW010000353.1 GCA_016200365.1 Nitrospinota bacterium | reverse complement strand
TTATTCCCGAATATCCAGAGATAGAGCATATTCCCTATTATGTGCATGAAGCCTCCGTGTATAAACATAGATGTATAGATTGTAAAAAATACCGGCATCTGAACAGAGGGACCAATATCAATTCCGTGAGTTATCTCATAAGGGAGGGCGCCGTAGGTAAATATGAAATTCTCGTAGCCAGGACCAAGGGAGATTTGATATATAAAGACCAATACATTGATAACAATCAGACCTATCGTAATAAATGGAAAGATTGTCGTAGGGTTATCGTCTTTTAATGGAATCACAAAGGAATTATAACTTTCTGATTACAGCGCTGTCAACTTTCACTGTCCATTAATATCCTCTCTACTCAGGGGAGAGGATTGCAGTGAGGGGTGATTTTCATCAGCGGAGGGCGACAATTATCTATCTGTCATAACTTTTTTTGATTACTTACTTTCCCTTAAACTCCTTTTCTGCCGATGAAAGTGTCTTCACCTGAAAAAGAATACTCCGCCTCAGATTTTCATTTGTAATTGTGCGATACTTTTTTAGCAGCATCGCTTCATCCTTTGAGAGGTTATTCCAGAATCTTTTTGTATTTGTCCTTCTGCTATAATTTTCCATTTCTTCTTTTACCTTCTCTACTGTTTTAGGAGAGATAATTTCTGATGGGTCAGCTTCCAGAACTGCACTGATTTGCAATAATCTCTCCACAGTAACAGGAGTTGTGCCGTTCTCATACTTCTGTATCTGCTGATAACTTACACCAATAACCTCACCGAGAGCAGACTGAGAAATTCCCCTCTTTTCCCGTAGAAACTTTATCCTTAGCCCTATTTCTTTATTTCGCTTTATGATTCTGCCTCCTTCCTGACGGAAATATTTTATCCCCTCCACCATCTTTCCACTACCGATTATTAGTGGCTTAAAAATTGACTTGACAAATACTACTATTAGGTGTATTTTCTAATGAAAAATCTCCTTCCTTTCTTTGAAATATGATATGACATAAATCACATTCAAATTATGATGCAAATCAATTACAGCATATTATAGTGAAAGACATAAATTTATAGACGAATTATGGTAGCCGCACCCTTTATGGGTGCGTCAATACGCAGGCTAAAGCCTGCGGCTACCTGAAACATGTCAACTTATTTATATCGCTCACTATAACTTAATAATTTTTATGATTAAAAAAGTATCGGTTCAAGATTTAAAAGAAGGTATGTATGTCTGCGACTTTGACCGTCCGTGGCTCGAGACAGGATTTCTATTCCACCACTTTCTGATTAAAACAGACAAACAGATAGAGAAGATAAGGAGATACTGCAGCCATGTTTACATAGATACAGATAAAGGAGAAGATGTAATGACCGCAGTCTCTGCAGGCGAAGCTGACAAGAAGATAGAGCAGGAGATGAAAGAGACCATACAGCAGACATTGATAAGAGAGCCGTCGCCTGAAGACAAGATAAACTTCGATATAGAAATAAAAGAGGCAAAAAAGGCGTATACCCAGTCAAAGGAGGTCATAAAAAATGTAATGCACGATGTAAGGATGGGCAGAATAATATCCTCTGGCGATGCAAAAAAGGCAGTGAATAATATGACAGACAGCATCATGAGAAACAGGGATGCCCTCCTCTGCCTGACTCAATTAAAAAGCAAAGACGAATATACATCCTTTCACTCCATAAATGTCTGTATTCTCTGCCTTGCCTTTGGAAGACACATGGGTTATTCGGAGATTGAATTAAAATCCCTTGGTATAGGTGCGCTGCTGCATGACACAGGGAAGATGAAGATACCGCAGGAGATACTAAATAAACCGGGAAATCTTACAGATAACGAGTTTGAAATAATGAAAAAACACCCTGTCTACAGTGCAGAAATCCTGGGCAAGACCGCAGGTATTCCCCAAAAATCAATAGTGGTAGCCATACAGCATCATGAGAGACATAATGGGACAGGCTACCCGAACGGCTTAAAAGGGGAACAGATAGATGTCTTTGGCAGTTTATCCTCGATTGCCGATGTCTACGATGCAATAACCAGCAACAGAGTATATCACAACGCCCTGTTGCCCCACGAAGCATTGAAAAGGATGTATGAATGGGGTGAAAAGGACTTTCACAAGGGATTGATTGAGCAGTTTATCAAATGCGTGGGGATTTACCCGCCTGGAACAGTTATAAAATTACAGACTGGAGAGATAGGTATAGTTATTTCCGTCAATCGTGCAAATGTATTAAAACCGAGGGTGGCGGTTGTCATAGACAGTCAGAACAAGCGATACACCCCGCCAAAGACGCTGGATATGTCAAAAGGCGGGGGTAACTGGAACATAAAGGAGATAATTGAGCCGACTTCTTGCGGAATAAATCCACAGGAGATAATGAAGGGATTGCTGGTTGACCAGATAGGGGTTTAACCCCTCACCTTCCCCTCGCCCCTCGCCCCTCTCTCCCTCTCCCTTTGGGAGAGGGATGGGGTGAGGGTGGGTGAGGGGATTCTTGGAGGTGGAAAAATGGAAAGAAAAACATCCACTCTCAAGCTAATAATTATTATTTTAATACCGCTTATCATCCTTGGAGCAGGAGGATTTATTGCATGGATAAAATATATTACCCCTGCCATAGGAATGGTATCGCAGGATGTCTCAAATACAACTTCGGGACCGATGTTTTCATTAGAGCCATTCATAGTTAATCTCTCAGAACCAGGTGGAAAGAGATATATAAAGATAAAAATGGAATTTGACGCAGGTAATAAGGAGGTAGAGAAAGAGCTTAAAAATAAGCTCCCTCTGTTAAAGGACAATATAATAACTGTTTTAACCGGCAAAACATTGGAAGAGGTAATAACTACAGAAGGGAAAATCAGGCTTAAAGAGGAGATACAGGCGAGGATTAATCGGAATCTGAGAACAGGGGCTGTAAAGAATGTATTTTTCACTGAGTTTGTAGTGCAATAACCGATTTATAGCGAAGGCAATAAATAACTTGTAGGGCAAACCTTCAGGCTTGCTTATTTGCAGGGCTTTTAAGATGAATGTTGATTATATAAACCCTTTTCTCAATGCAACCATTAATGTGCTGGAGACAATGGCATTTATAAAGCCACAGCAAAGTAGAAAACCATAT
>JACQEW010000352.1 GCA_016200365.1 Nitrospinota bacterium | reverse complement strand
CTATTTTATCATAAAAAATAATAAAATTTAAAATGAGCGAGCAGCCTTTTTCAAATTGACATATCAGGAATAGAGTTTTTATAATAGAGAAGAGATAATTTTATCCGAAGAAATTCTCATAAAAATAAAACTGCTGCCATTATGAATAATGAAATCTCTGAAATAATTGACGGACTGAAGGTATATTTAAGATATTTAAAGGCAATAGGTATAGAGGAAATACCCGTGACTACAAGGGTTCAAGGGTTCAAGGATTCAAGGGGTCAAGTAAAGGCAGATTCTTATACCCCCGAACCCTCGAACCCTCGAACCCTCGAACCCTTTAACATAGAATCATTAGAGGATATTCAGAGAGAGATGGGCGATTGCAGGAGGTGTAAGCTCTGGTCTACAAGAAAAAACATCGTATTCGGCTCAGGTAATCCCCATGCTGAATTGATGTTTGTAGGGGAGGGACCCGGACAAGATGAAGATATACAGGGACTCCCCTTTGTCGGAAGGGCAGGACAGAAACTCACGGAAATCATAGATAAGGGTATGGTGGGCTTAAAAAGGAAGGATGTATATATATGCAATATAGTGAAATGCAGACCCCCTGAAAACCGTGAGCCCGAGATTGATGAGGTAGCTGCCTGTAAGCCGTTTTTAGAAAAGCAGATTGAAGTTATAAAACCGAAAATAATTGTAGCCCTGGGTCGTCCCGCTGCAGCAACCTTATTGAATAATAAAAGGCTTGCTATTACAAAAATAAGAGGTATATGGCAGGAATATAATTTAGAGGGGCAAGGGGCAAGCCTGCCCCTGCAAGTGGTAAGCAGGGGGGGCAAGGGGCAAGAAACAAAAGAGAGAGTAATAAAACTAATGCCTACCTTTCATCCGGCATACCTGCTGCGGAATTATACTTATGAAGTCAGGAAGCAGGTGCATGAGGATATGAAAAAAGTAGTGGAGGAACTGGGGATGATAAAAAAATGAAAGAGGCATTACAACATTTTATTGCATTTGCCTTGATTTTCAGGCACGGTTCTGATAAAAAACAGAAACTGGATAATAAGTTGTTAAGAAGCGTAGGACAATACAGGAGCTATCTCATATGAACTATTTGTCGATTGAAAAGGTCGGGGGTGTATCCCTTATCCTTGGTTCACTGCTGCTAACCGTCTACGCCGCCCTGTTTCCAATTCTACTTCCTATTGGAGACGGCACATACGACTATGTCCAGGTTGTGCTGAATCCAAATTGGATTCGGCTGGCTATCGTGGCATTCGTTGGTGTGCTATCAATGCTCGTTGGGTTCTACGCCGTCTATTCGAGACTCCGTTCCAATGCCGGACTAGTTGGGGCAATCGGCTTCCTCTTCGTCGAAGCGGCATATGTCCTCCAAGCATGCAAAGTTACATGGGAACTGTTTCTTTATCCAATTATCGCCTCTCATCCTGAATCGGCGTTCTTATTACGTGAGGCTGTTATCAAGCACGATCCGGCAGTAGTGATTTTTCGGATAGCCGCCGCTATCACCATATTCATTGGCATAGTTCTGTTTTGCCTCACGCTCTATCGCTCCGACGAATACCCGAAGAGGGGCGCCATTCTTATTTTTGTCGGAGCACTCGTTTATGCAATCGGGCCAATGGTTTCCGTGTTTGTGTCTGTCGCAGGCATTTTCATCCTTTCAATCGGTTGTCTTCTGATTGGTGTCCGCTTGTTTCGAGTGTAAAATGCATAATTTCCACCACTGCCTAACCAAGGCGCTCAAGCGAACGCTCCTATCGTCGCGCCGCTTAGCTCTGTGTTAGCTTTACAATCTTTGTATGAGTCAGTTCATAAGAAAGGCAATGAGGCATATCAGTAGCGGGGAGGATGCTATTGATTTGTTTAAGGGATTTATAATAAACTTTAATAACAGGGGGTGATAAAAAAATGAAAGTTGTTAAAGGAAAATATCATCATGGAGTTGTAGATATATTAGAAAAACCATTATCAGATGAGGAAACAGATGTTCTTATAATTTTTCCTGACAATGATGGCGAAAAGATTTGGCTTAAAATGAAAGAGGAGTCTCTTGCTCAATTTTGGGAGGATCCTGAGCTTGACATCTACAATAAGATATAAAAGGGGCAATATTATCCTTGTCTATTATCCCTTCTCGGATTTATCACAACAGAAAAAAAGACCGGCCCTTATTGTTAGCAGGGATGAAGATAATGATAGGCTTGAAAATTTAATCTTAGTCCCTCTCACTTCATATAAGGGTTATTCTTTAGAATCAACACATATTTTATTGCATAAAGACAGCGGCAAGGGGAAACTTGCAGATATTCAAATTGACTCTGTGATAAAATGCGAAGGGATAGTTTCTCTTTCAAAAAGGTTTGTTGATAAGGTCATAGGGAAATTAACTGAAGAGATTATGAAAAATGTTGATACATGCCTGAAAATAGCATTGGGTATAAAATCATAGGATATTAAATGAAAACTTATGGAAGTGTGCGATGGAAACAAAGGTAAAAAAATCCCCCTTAATAAAGGGACAACCCCCTTTAATTCCCCCTTTGTTAAGGGGGATAGGGGGTTGTTTTAATGCAGGCTACATTTTTTTCACCCTTCAGTGAGGCATTACAATATTTTATTGTCTTTGCCCCTGATAGAATCATTCAGGGGCACGGTTCTGATAGAAAAACAGAAATTGGATAATAAGTTGTTAGGTTTGTAAAAAAGGAAATAAATATGCCAATAATATCAATGTTTTTCGGTATAGTTGTATCGCTATATTTTATTGATAACAAGAAACATAAGCAGCCGCACATACATGTGAAATATCAGGATGACGAAGCTGTTATTTCTATTCCCAACGGCGAACTTCTTGACGGAGAATTGCCTACAGCCAAAATGCGTTTAGTTTTAGCATGGATTGAAATTCATAAAGATGAACTTATGGCTGACTGGGATTTAGCCGTTAGCGGACAGCAACCGTTTAAGATTGATCCATTGAGGTAAACATGAATCCAAGAGTGAAAGCAGTAAAGGCAAGAGATAACTATAAACTGGAGATAATCTTTTCTAATGGTGAAGTTGGCATATACGATTGCAGTCCTTTGCTTAATTTTGGTGTATTCGCTGAGTTAAAAGACAAAGTTTATTTTCAGCAAGTGAGGGCTGCATATGGAACTGTAGTATGGCCACATGAGCAGGACATATGCCCTGATACTTTATATTTAGACTCTATAAAAATAAAAAAAATTGATAACAAGCCGCTCCACTGGACTGGCACAAAAAGCCGTGCCAGCCGCTGAGCCATGTCGTTAGACCTCCATTGATAAGGTGGAGTAAATAATTCCCCCTTAATAAAGGGGGTAGGGGGTTGTTTTAATGCAGACTTTATTCAGTGAGGCATTACAATATTTTATTGTTTTGCCTTGATTTTCAGGCACGGTTCGGATAGAAAAAGCAGAAACTGGATAATAATTTGTTAGGTTCAAAAAAGGGCTTTAAAAGGAGGTGTTTATAAAATGGCTATTAGACCAAAAACTGTCCATAAAAAGATTGTGCTTGATGAGACAAATAAACCGGTAGAAGTAATTATCGCTTATGAAGAGTGGCAGGAAATTGAGCAGCTTTTAAGCATTGATGGTAAAGGTATGTCAAAAGACAGGTTAAAGGCTTATGCTGGAAAAATCAACTTGACAGAAGACCCTCTTGATTTCCAGAGGAGAATCAGAAATGAATGGAGATAAGTTTTTATTAGATACGAATATATTGCTATATATCTCGGGTGGCAAGGTAAGTATTGATAATCTGCCGGAAGGGCAATTCTATATCTCATTTATTACAGAGCTTGAAGCACTCTCCTATCCTTCTATCACACCAGATGAAGAAAAACATATTAGAGAAGTTTTTTCACAGGTTAAAGAAATAAAGATAAAATCCATCAATATAAATACAGCATAGGAGAAATCCCGAACAAGACAATCGAACAGTGCTTTACAAGATTAGAGATATTTAAACATCTTATTGCCTTTGCCTTGATTTTTTAGGTAAGGTTTTGATAGAAAAACGGAAACTGGATAATAAGTTGTTATCGCTGCAAAGGAGCAAAATGAAACTGAATTGGATTTCGATTGTGTGCGTCTTTCTGACAATAGCTCTCGCCTCAATCTTTGGCTTCTATAGAATGCAAATTGAAATGAGCTTGATTATTGTAGGAGGTGCCATATGCTTAGCCTTTCTAAATATTGATAAAATTCAACGGTTCAAAGGAGCTGGGTTTGAAGCAGAAATGAAAAAGACCGTCGAGGATGCAATTGCTACGATTGAACAGTTGAGAAATGTTGCCACGACATCTTCAAGAGCAACGCTTACAAGTCTTATGGCTGCCAACTTTATGAGTGGTACTACCATGAAGAACCGATTGGAACTCCATGATCAATTAATATCTAACCTCGCTAACATCGGAGCATCAAAGCAACAAATCGAAGAAGCCGATGAAATGTGGAAGAGAGGAGTTGGTGTTATTTACCATCGCGGCATAAAGAAAACATTGGAAGGAAGAAATAGTCAAAATGAACTCAATATAGTAGCGTCACGAGAGCTTCAAGCTCTCCTGAATTTTGACGAATGGAAGGCTCCATCATCAATAGAAATAGAGAATTTTATATTCATCTCAGGTCAAGGGACATATGCCCCCAAAACCGGTCAAAAATATTTGGGAGATATCTCCCAGCAAACCAGACTGGCAATGGATAATTTGAAAAGGGTTGTTGAATCTTCTGGTTTGAAGATGA
>JACQEW010000377.1 GCA_016200365.1 Nitrospinota bacterium | reverse complement strand
TATCTGTGTAAATCTGTGTCCTGAATCTTTTTTATTCTTTTCTTATCCCCATCTCTCCCCTTTTCCCCTTTCTCCTTGTTTTTATAATTTCCTTTACATGAACAAAGAGGCTCTTTATTACGAAAAATTAGAAGATAAGAAGGTCAGATGCAGCCTGTGTCCCCACTACTGCATTATCAAGGACGGCAAGATTGGCATCTGTATGGGGAAAGAGAATAAAGGAGGGATACTTTACTCAAAAAATTATGCCCTGACAACATCCGTAGCCGTTGACCCCATCGAGAAAAAACCCCTCTATCATTTTTATCCCGGAACCGACATATTATCTATAAGTCCAAATAGCTGTAATCTCAGTTGTAAATTCTGTCAGAACTGGCAAATCTCGCAGATGGAAGCTCCGACGCAATACCTCTCTCCCGAAAGGGCGGTCGAGCTTGCAAAGAAATATAATTCAATCGGCATATCCTATACATATACCGAGCCTCTTACATGGTATGAGTATATCCTCGACACCGCCGGGATGGCAAAAAGGGAGGGATTAAAAAATGTGCTTGTTACGAACGGATTTATAAATGAAGAGCCTCTCCTGAAAATACTCCCCCTTATAGATGCTATGAACATTGATGTAAAATCAATGGACGGCTCCTTTTACCGAAAAATATGCTCTGCACAACTTGCCCCTGTTTTAAAAACAGTAGAGCTATCCCAAAAGTCCTGTCATGTGGAGATTACAAACCTCATCATCACCACATTAAACGATTCGGATGAGCTTTTTCATAAACTTACAGACTGGCTTGCATCGGTAAATCCGAATATTCCATTACACTTTTCAAGATACTTCCCCAACTATAAACTTTCTCTCCCCCCTACCCCGCTCGATACACTTAAAAGGGCGAGGGATATTGCCGCCAATAAGATAAACTATGTATATGTAGGAAATGTAAGGGAGATTGAGTGGAATAACACATACTGCCACAATTGCAAAAAACTCATTATATCGAGAGAAGGATACTCTGTAGCCGAAAAGAATTACCACGAAGGAAAGTGTAACTTCTGCGGAACTGCCCTGCCGATAATCGGATAAGCCCTCCATTCTTGAACAAGGAAATTATAAAAAATTTACCACAGACACGGAGAACACAAAGGGAAACAATAAGGAGAAAAAGGGGAAAGAAAGAGAAAGGGAGAATGCAAAAACTTAATAGAACGCAGATGACACTGATTTAAACGGATTCTCGCCGATTTTAAAAATAAATCATTAATCTGTGTCAATCCGTATCATCCGGGTCATCCGTGTTCTATTTTATAATTTCTTTTCCCCATCTCTCCATTTTCTCCCTTTCTCCTTAATCTTTTTTGTCTTTCTCTGTGTTCTCTGTGGCTAATCAGGTTTTGTTCTTTTATTTTTTTACAACATCTCTATACCTGTAGCCGCCGAAGATGGATGCAATATTGCTATTCTGGAGTTTGATGGTCTTCCAGACCTGGAGGTAGACATGGAGAATAAAAAGGGTTATCATGCACCAGAGTCCGAGATGGTGCCAAAATCTTATACCCTGAAGGTCGGAGTATATCCAGTATATCCAGTTAGTGCCTAAATGAATAAGGTTAGGCCACCACCATGAGGTCAGGTATGCAGTTACATAGAGTGCAAAACCCGTGACCACTTGATGAAGGAAAAGGAGATGAAAGAGCAGAAACATAAAACCGTCTACAGGGTCTACCCACCTGCAGTTTATGCTCTCCCCTTTCAGCCTCCAATAGTATTTAAAATTTATCCACCCCTCTTTTATATTTTTTGGAGATGGTATCAATCTTGTCCAGTGAGCATGATAAGTAGAGAAGAATATCAAATAGACACCTATCATAAGGGCAACATCAAAGAAGATGGCGGACAGAAAATGCAAAAACCTCATATTCGCCATAGTGAAAACATTTACTGCCTCACCCGGACTTCCCCAGAAAAAGGGGTTAAAGATGTAATAACCAGTTACGGACATTACTATAATCGCAAAGAATACCACCCAGTGGATGATCCGCATGGTATTGGTGTATACATAAACTAATTCTTTTTGCGCCATAGAACCTCCATTAAGAGTTTAGGAGTTGTAGAGTTAAAGAGTTAAGGAGTTAAAAACTTTAAAACTCCCTAACTCCTCAACTCACTAACTCCTCAACTTACTTTAAACCTGTATATCTCTCCCCCCTCTTTATCAATCAGATGGACCGAGCAGGCTATGCAAGGGTCAAAGGAGTGAATCGTTCGTAACAATTCCAACGGCTGTTTTGGATCTGCCACCGGTGTGCCAATAAGCGCCTGTTCATAAGGTCCAGGATTCCCATTACTATCCCTCGGAGAGCCATTCCATGTAGTCGGGACAACACACTGGTAATTATTAATCTTGCCCCCCGCTATCTCTATCCAGTGTCCAAGAGCCCCCCTCGGCGCCTCTGTCAAGCCAACCCCAACCGCCTTATCAGGCATTTTATAGCTTGAATAGGTCGCCATGTTTCCCATCTTCACATTCGCTATAAGCTCATCCAGCCATCCTTCCATTGCTTCACCGATATAGACTGTTTCAAGCGCCCTTGCAGCAGTTCTTCCGAGTGTGGAAAACAGGACTGTTGCCGGAAGGTTTAACTTTTGCAGTGTAGAGTTAACCAGATTCTTCACCTTTTCATTCCCCCTCACATAGGCAACAAGCACCCTTGACAGCGGTCCCACTTCCATTACATTATCCTTTAGCCTCGGCGATTTCAGCCAGCTATACTTATTATTTGTATCGAGCCCTGTGTATTCCGGAATTGTCTCGCCTGACTTTGGATTCTTTGCCCCGTTGTCTTTATACCATGAGTGTTTTACATGCTCGGTGCAGTCCTCCGGCGAAACCTCTACTATCTTACTCAAATCGACGTTCATTATCGCACCCCTTGGGAATAATTGTTTTAACGGGTCTCCGCTGTTATCGAGAGGGAATGCACCCCATGCCAGATAGTTTTTCAATTGCCCGCCAATACCACCCCATTCAAGATAAAAAGGCGCTACGGTAAGGACATCGGGTATATACACATTTTTAATAAAATCGTTTGCCTCCTTCAGTCGGAATTTAAACTGTCCGATTTTCTCCGGGTTCAAATCCGCAACGCAGGTTACTCCGCCGACTACTGTTGACTGGGGATGCGGATTTTTGGCTCCGAATATAGCCATCATCTGGGCAATTGTTACCTGCATCTCCAGGGCATCGAGATAATGGGATACTGCCATGAGATTTGCCTCCGGCGGGAGCTTATACGCAGGATGCCCCCAATACCCGTTTGCAAACGGACCAAGCTGACCGCTGTCAACGAATGCCTGCAGCTTCTTCTGCATCCCCTTAAAATGGCTCTCGCTGTCCTTTGGGGAATTATTTGAATTACTGGACAGTATCGCCGTCTTTTTGGGGTCTGCCTTGAGTGCGCTTACTACATCCACCCAATCGAG
>JACQEW010000386.1 GCA_016200365.1 Nitrospinota bacterium | reverse complement strand
GTGTTAAGAAACTGACCTTTGAAGAATGTGAATTAAGCAATTGGCTGTATGAGATATTGAGTTCTGAAGTTGACGAATTGATAGTGTGCAATCCAGTAGCGAACAAGGTTTACCAGAAGTGCAAGACGGACAAGATGGATGGTTGATCCGCCCTCGCCCCTGATTAAATCAGGGGTTACCATGCTCATTAAAGAGCACCGATAGATGACTGAAAACCGATTGCCAAAAGGTATTTCAAATAAGGTAATAGAAAGAGAAGTGTAATAACCGGTTTACCAGTCATGTATTCAGAGACCGAAATACTTGATTGGCTCAAGTGTCTTGGAAGGACGCATGGCAAAAAGTCATTTTTACTGGTTTTTTGCTATAGGGATAGTTTTTTCTTCTTGACATGCTTTTTCATAGATGACACGAATTGGCGAATTACACGAAATAAACAAGAGGCAAGATGCAGGAAGCAAGATGCAAGATATAAGATTTTTTCTTGCTTCTTGTTTCTTGCTTCTGGTTTCTAATACATTCGTGCCATTCGTATATTCGTGTAATTCGTGTTCCTGTTAATTTAATGCTCACAGTAATAACAACACGAGGATGCCGAAAATAATGCGGTAATATGCAAAGGCTGAGAAATTATGTTTTGTAACAAAGCCAAGAAATGCCTTGATTACTATCAGGGCGGATATAAAAGAGACGATAAAGCCTGTGGCAAAGACAGGAAGGTCGGAGATTGAAAGCTCTCTAAAGTTTTTCAAAAGGTCATAAGATGTTGCAGCGAACATGGTCGGTATTGCAAGGAAAAAGGAAAACTCTGTTGCTGTTTTTCTGTCAAGTCCTGCAATTAGTCCGCCCATTATTGTAGCCCCTGACCTCGATACCCCTGGAAAGAGGGACAGCACTTGCGCCAGTCCTACGCCAAATGCCTGACGGTAAGTAATATTGTCTACCTCTAACCCCCCTCTTTCACCCCTGGGGGGGTTAACAACTCTCTCAATAATCAATATCAGGACGCCGCCGATAATCAATGCCAATGCGACTGTAAATGAGCCAAAAAGGTGTTTTTTTATAAATGAATGGGTCAGCAGACCTATTACAGCGGCAGGGATAAAGGCAATGAGCAGATTAGTCAGAAACCTATTTGCATCTTTCGTTCCAACATCGCTAACAACAGAAAGAATTTTTGTCCGATAGAGCCAGACAACTGACAGTATTGCGCCCAGTTGGATAAATATTTCAAATACCTTTGCACTCTCTCCTGTAAAGGAAAGCGCTTTTCCGGCAAGTATGAGGTGACCTGTAGATGAGATAGGCAGAAACTCCGTAACCCCTTCCACAATTCCAAGTATAAACGCCTTTACAATGTCGCTACTCATTTATAATTAACAACTGAATTAACGGGCGGCTATTCGTCGTTCCGTTGAATGACTTATTAGATGAGGCTTTACTGTTTTTGATTTCAGAGGGTATTTTTCCGGATTTTCAAGATTATCAATTTCTAAATCCACATCCAACTCAGTCCAGTACAAATGATAACCGTGAAGCAATTGAACATTTTGTATGGAGCTCAATGTCTGGTCTTTAAAATAAGGATAATCCTCATATCTCAGGAAATATTCCTTTTCTTTTACAAAAAGCCATATTCCAACAGGCGTTATATTTTCAACGCTGACTAAAATGTTTTTGCCATGCTTTAATGATTTCATTTTTATGCTCCTCAACAATTTTTTGAATTTCGTTCAATTTTCTTGGATTCAACCCATAATATACGGCTAATGATACTATAGGTTCTATCCAAAATTTAGCTTCTCCATTTTCACATGTAACATGGATATGAATTCGCTCCTCTTCGTTTGAAAGGAAATAAAATCTATAGCCTTTCTCTCTGAAAATTGAAGGACTCATATTATCTTAAATTGTTGTATTGTTATTTGTTATTAGTTGTCAGTTGTCAGTTAATATTTAGACACATTTATCTCTTCCATCTTTCCTGTAACCATGAATACAACCCGCTCTGCAATATTTGTAACCCTGTCTGCAATTCTTTCAAGATTATGCGATACCCAGATTAAATAGGTTGCCCCCTCGATGACCCTGGGATTATCTATCATCAGATGCACCAGCTCCCCGTATGTCTGTTCATAGAGTTTATCCACTTCGTCATCTTCATCACATATAGCCTTTGCAATATTAATATCCCGGTCAATAAACGCCTTGAGGCACCGGTTCAACATTGACAGCCCTTTCTCAGTCATTTTAGGTACATCTATTAATGGCTTCACCAGAGGAGCATCACCTATCATTATATTTATTCTTGCAATCCCCTCTGCATGGTCAGCCATCCTTTCAAGGTCTGTAGTAATGCTCAATATCGCTGCAATCGTCCGCAGGTCGCCAGCCATAGGCTGCTGGGTGGCAATCAAGAGGAGACACCTTTCCTCTATCTCAAACCGTTTCTTATTAATAAAAAGGTCATCCTCTACAATTTTTTTCGATGTCTCAATATCCCTCTTTTTTAATGCCTCAACAGAGCCGCTTATGGCATTAGCCACCATGTCCCCCATCTTCAACAACTCATCCTGAAGTTCCTTTAATGAATTGTGATACGCCTCTCTGGTCATTTTTTCCCTCCCCCTTTTTAGCCGATAATAGCAGGTAGTTTATGACTTCCATGTATTACTAACACTATATAAACTACATTGCTGTTTATTGTATAAACTATCCTGTAATTTTGATAAATAAGTTCCCTTATATCCGGGTTACTGTATTCAGGCAAACTCTACCCATATATGGAAAAACTTTTAGCCTCTCGATAGACAGCCATATCTTTTTTGCAAAATTGCCGGCATAATAAACTGAATCTTTTGAAATATACTGGACGACTTCTTCAAAACTTCCGATACCATCTTCAGTCCAAATAATCTTTTCTACTTTATCCATCGGGCTATCCTTTTATTTGCCTCATCATGGGTGATAACCTTACCCTCTTCAATCTGTTTTAAACTTTTATCAACTTTTTGTCTAAAATATATCTTTGACATAATTTCATCATAATCAGCCTCATCAGGCAAGTTTTCTATCATCTCTATTACATCTTCCTTTATTGTTTTCATTCTTTCCCTCCCATCTCAATAAATATAATATTGTAAAAACCTTTTTCTGAACGACTTTTTATTTTTCCCTTTGTTCCATTATGTGATACTTTAAAAACAGAGCAAAGGGAAAAATAACGGAAGTGAAGAAAAAGGTTTTTACAGTATTTCCTTCTTATCCAAACCTTCCCGTAATATAATCCTCCGTCATCTTATTCGACGGGGCTGTAAATATCCTTTGAGTGTTATCGAACTCTATAAGCTCGCCTAACATAAAGAAACCTGTGTATTCAGATACCCTTGCAGCCTGCTGCATATTGTGCGTTACGATTATCACAGTATAATCTTTTTTTAATACTGTAATCAAGTCCTCTATCTTTGCCGTTGCAATCGGGTCGAGGGCTGAGCATGGCTCATCAAAGAGAATTACCTTAGGCTCTACGGCAAGCGCCCTTGCTATGCAGAGTCTCTGCTGCTGTCCGCCTGAAAGGGAAAAGGCTGACTCATGGATTCTGTCCTTTACCTCATCCCACAGAGCTGCCTTTTTTAAGCTCCCTTCCACAACATTATCGAGGGTCTCTTTTTTATTGACACCCTGAATCCTGACCCCATAAGCCGTATTTTCATATATGCTCTTTGGAAAGGGATTCGGTTTCTGAAAGACCATGCCTATCTGTCTTCTTATATCTATAACAT
>JACQEW010000020.1 GCA_016200365.1 Nitrospinota bacterium | reverse complement strand
CCCCACCCCTTCCAGGCTGTCCGACAATTATACAAATGCTATGTGCAATGGCTTTTGATAAAAGAGATAATTTAGCGAGGGATATAATTTTCGTATTGATGCCTCCATTATATCCCATACTCCTCTCTTTTTATTGAGTAAGCACCCCCATATCCTTCTTATATTCATCGCAGCACATACTATATTGAGTTCTGCTCTCACCCCTTCTATCCTTCTCATTAGAAATGCCCTGAATCCCTTATTCTCTTTCATATCTCCAAATACGGGTTCTATGGTCTGCCCTCGTATCTTGTAAATCTCTTTTGCCTCTTTTGTCTTCATTTTAGCCATCATTATATTCCGCTCTCCTTCATACGGCAGCATCTTAAGATACCTTATGCCATTTCTCCTTTTTGTGCATTTGCTTTGACTCTGACAATTCCAACATCCTGCACTTTTATATATCCTCACTGCCTTCTTCTTCTGTTTGTCAAAACTCTCTCCAATAAAGGCTGCTTTATTGCCTTCAGGACAGGTTTATTCATCTTCTATCGGGTCATATTTAAAATGCTTCTTGTCATAGGGATTATTTTCTTTCTTTTCATTGTTATCAGGTATGTATCCTTCTATCTTTTTATCCGAAAGAAACTTTATGCTGCCCCTGAATGATTTTGTCAGGGGTATCCAGAATCAAAACTCCATGCAGCATTCTCAGGAATCATCTCAAGATTTTCTTCTGCCTGCAAGACCTGTGGTTTTAACTGTTCTGTATCATGGGCATCCTGACATACATCGTTCGCCACTATAAAGCCTTTCTTATCTACAGTCAGTTGAGGGTTCTTAGGATAATTTTATCTTACCTTTCTTGTTCTTCATAAAACGACTGCCAGCGAATAGCGTATAGCGTACAGCGTATAGTAACTAATCGCTAATCGCTAAACGCTAAACGCTTGTAGTTCTTCTTTAAAAATAATCCCTCTCTCTTTAATCTTTTTTATGTAATATTGTGCAGCCTTCTGTATGGTCTTCTTGCTCTGATGCGGCAGTTGATCGCTGCCCCTCAAATCTCCAAAGGTTTTATTTTCAATATCATCCTGTCTACTCCATTCTTCAAGTTCTCCATCAACAAATTTTAGTAAAACTTCTAATTCCTCTTAGGGTAAATACCCTCTTTTTAGATGGATTGCCTTTTATCTTGCTCCCATCTGTTGATAGATGGGATAGGTCAGGTAACCCTTCTTCTGTTGCAAAACTCACTGTATGTGTGAATACTTCTTTTAAAAGTCCCGGATTGTTCTTCCTGAAATGGCTTATCGTTCTGAAATCAGGACTTAATTTCTCTGATAAATACATGTATACAACATTCTCTCTCGCATTCTTCGCAAGCCTCCGAGAAGACCTAATCCTGTCTAATACTCTCATTATTAAAAGCTTCAAAAGTATCTTAGGATGATATGCTGGATGTCCAACTCCAGAATATTTAATGTCAAAGATACTGTAATCCAGTGAATCTATAAGTCCTTCAACTAAAAAAGAGATGTGAGCTTCTGGTATTAAGTCTTCAATACTTGGCGGCAATAACCACGACTGCTCTTTATATGATTGGATATATGCCATTATGCCCCCCTCTAATTATTTTTCTTCGCTTCTATTTTAGCATATATCACTATCCATCAATGTTGAATTGTCGGACAGCCTGTGAAGGACGGGGCATTCTGGGTGTAACGGGGTGAAATGTTATGCCGTTACCAGTTCTAATTTTTCTTTTGTAACATGAGGTAATCTTACAGGAGCAAAAAAACTTTCAGGATATAAATAATCCTCCCCTGATTCATCAATCACTCTTATCTGGTGATGTTTTTCAGCCGTCCTGTCAGTCAATACCTCATATAGTTTTCTTGCCTCCAGCGACGATTCGTAGCCACGATTATCTACACATATCATAAAATGCTTTCTCATAGTTCCTCCTCATAAATACTTTTTGATTTTCATTTCTTTCTTCCCGATGCCATGCCCTTCATACCAATGCACTTCCGCCTTCAAAACAGCGCCATCTTCCAGTTCTACATTGCAAATGCCTTTTAGTTTTCTCCAGTTTGCTTTTCCATACACCTTGTTTAAGCGATTCAAATTCTTTATTCCATGCCCTGTTGCAATAATTTCAATCTCCCGAATTTCCCCTTTTATCTTGAAGTGCATATCTAATTTTTAACCATTTTTATGAATTTTTGCATAGGCTAACGAGATGCGTAACCCGCTGGCGCAACCAGCCAAGACTGAAAACGTGCCCCGCTTATTGCCAGTCGGGTTGACGCTACGGTTATGCTCAGTTTTTCATATGCCATTTACGATTTTATTTGATTTGCCTTTATTACATTCGGAACATGCTGTCACTAAATTGTCGAATGAATCGTCACCACCGTCGCTATAGGGTATTTTATGGTCAAGGGTTAAATGCGCTCCTTTTGGGAGTTCGTCTTTATGTCTTTTGCAGTAATAACAACGGAAATCATCTCTGTGGTAAATTTCAAATCTCATCTGCTTGCTAATCGGTGAGCGGCGCCTTTCCTTTTTTATGTCGCCCTTGTAATCCTCCCATGTGAATTCAATCCCAATATCTGGTTTCTCCTGCATTAGAGTCGTAGGTTTCAGTATTTTACAATCTGTATAATTGATGACGGAAAGCGTAAAAACAGGAACAAGCTCATGAATTGGATATTTATTTCCTTTACTCGGTATATCCTTAACTTTTCCTTTTAAAAAAAAGGGGCCATATTTCTTTCCGTTGTGTGTAATTAAGATTTTCTCTATGTATTCTTTAAAGTCATTCCATTTGGGTTTCGGGACACCATAAATAAGAGCGAATGGTATATTTTGTTCTGGCAGCCCCGGAATAAGATATGAAGCAAGACCAATCGGTTCCCCTGAAAAATCACTACACATTTCGAATATGTCCAGATTAGGAGAAATGATCTTCAACAAAAGAGAATCATCTACCAAAACATATGACTGTGATTCTTCAGTAAGGCTGTAGCTTAGCCCGATATTGAAATCATCTTTCATTCAATACTCCCGATTGAGCAGGGGTGTTGTTAAAAAATCTTATAGCACTGCACCAGTCAACATAAGGCGCTATTGCCTCAAATGCTTGAAGATCAAAGTAATACTTAGATAAATGAGAATTCGTTTGCATGTCAAGAAATGTCCTATGAAGTTTATCACAAATCTGTGGATTCTCTAATCCTCTTATCCTTATCTGAAACAGCTTGCCCCTGCATTCGAACTGCTTGCGTACAAGATTTTCACATGGCCGTTGCATGACAAACCAATACTCTGCACGAATGGCATTTAGCCGAGGCTCAAGAACGAGCCACCCGACGACTTCGTTGTAGTCATAAGAGCGCCAATATTTTGTCCTTAATGCCTTTTCTCTGCATTTATAGTAAATTGGTATTTCAAATAATTTCATTTGATCTCAAGCATAACATTCATTTTTATACTTATTCTATGGTCAGTGAAAATATACAATAGGAACATCAAAAAATCAAGAAAATTTGCCCAAAAATTTATTGAAAAACAGTTTATTATTCCGCATAATACTTATGCTCTAAATATTATGCTGATTCGGTAGAATTTAAGAATTTGTTATGTTAAAGGAGTTTAGAGAATATCTGCTTCAACAGACCACGATGATTTATACGCATGTTGCTACAAAGAATATTCTGGGCGTGCGGAGTCCACTGGATAAATAAATCATGATTTATAAGATTAAGGTGGAGATAGGATGCCAGTAATTTTGACTGACAGAGAGTTATTACAAAAAATAGTGCCGTTGGTTTTTTTGTTTTTTTTCGTGTTCTTAGGCTGTTCGGAGACAGACAGATACGAAAACAGGAGAGTTTCTATGAGTAATCAGAGTGGAAGACTTGAGAAGGCGACCTTTGCAGGCGGGTGTTTCTGGTGTATGGAACCTCCCTTTGAAAAACTCGATGGGGTTAAAGAGATAGTCTCGGGTTATACAGGCGGGGAAAAGCCAAATCCAACTTACGAAGATGTGTCATCAGGGAATACGGGTCATCTCGAGGCAGTCCAGATAATATATGACCCCACCAAAGTAACTTATAAAGAACTGCTCGATGTGTTCTGGAGACAGATTGACCCGACAGATGATGGGGGCTCATTTGTAGACAGAGGGACTCAATACCGCTCAGCTATTTTTTATCACAATGATGAGCAGAAACAACTATCTGAGGAATCGAAAAGGGAATTGGAAAAGTCCAAAAAATACGATAAGCCGATAGTTACAGAAATCCGCAAATTTACTGAGTTCTATAAAGCTGAAAATTATCATCAGGACTACTACAAAAAGAATTCTGTAAGATATAAATATTACAGGTATATGTCCGGACGCGATCAATATATCGAAAATGTCCGGGGTCTTGAAAGAGGGAAAAAGGGTGGTTTTAAAAAACCCTCCGACGAGGATTTAAAAAAGAGATTAACGGCTATGCAGTATCATGTTACGCAGGAGAACGGCACTGAAAGGGCGTTTCAGAATAAATATTGGGATAATAATAAAGAGGGGATATATGTTGACATTATATCAGGTGAGCCTCTTTTTAGCTCCCTCGATAAATTCGACTCAGGGACAGGCTGGCCAAGTTTCACAAAACCGCTGGAAACTGAAAATATCGTAGAAAGGGAAGACAGGAGTTTCTTTACGGTAAGGACAGAAGTTAGGAGCAGAGAGGCTGATTCCCATCTCGGACATCTGTTCAATGACAGTCCCGAACATGGAGGGCTGAGATATTGTATAAACTCCGCTGCTATTAAATTTATTCCTAAGGAGGACATAGAAAAAGAGGGGTATGGAAGGTATAAGTCAATCTTTGAAAAAGCAAAACAACTTTCACCACAAAGGCACAAAGAGCACAAAGGGAATAAAAGAAAAGATTAAAGAGAAATGGGAAAACAGTAAAAAGGAGAGAAAATAAATTTTATTTTTTCTCCATTTCTTATTTTTTTTGTGTCCTTTGTGTCTTTGTGGTGAAATCATGTTTTTCACTCAATCTGGTTTTTGTGCGACCACAATTCGTATGGTCATAGGCAGGGCAATCCCATTTTCCTTTTTGTATTTATCTACTTCGTTTTTTATCTCGGTTTTTACAGCTTTCTTTTGCTCTGGTGAAAGTTTCGCAAAGAGCGGTTGAAGGGGCGCTGCCATCTCCATGAGGCTTTCAAGATATTCATCCGCCGAGTCAAAGATAGACTCTCCTCTTACATCTTCATCTGCAATCTTCGTAAGTCCTGATTTGGCGGCTATTCCTGAAAGGTCTCCTTCTCTGGCAAGACGGAAAATGCCAGGCTGGTCAGGGGCAGGCACAGGAAGCTCTACAAACTTTTTGATGACATCCATCGGTATTCGGATATATGGGTTTTTATCAGGCGATGACCAGACAGCGGCTGCAAGATAAGCTCCCGGCTTTAATACACGGTTGATTTCACTGACAGTGCGCGGTATATCGGGGAGAAACATAAGGCAGAATCGGCTGACAACCGCATTAAAAGATGTAGTCTCGAAGGGGAGAGTTGTTACATCCTTTGTTTGAAACTCCACATTTGAAAGACCCATTGCGTTAGCTTTGCGCCGTGCAACCGCCAGCATCTCCTCGGATAGATCAAGACCTACCACCGACCCATGAGATTTAACCGCCTGTCCTGCAAGGATTGCAGGATACCCGGTGCCGCAGCCTAAATCCAGAACACGATGTCCAGGACGCAGCCGCGCATCTGCAATAAGACGATGATTGATAAAGGACATATTTCGACTTAGTTTTTCGTCCCATTTCTCCCACCCAGGCGCAACCCTGTTCCAATCCTGCCGCTGTATTTCAATAAACTGCTTCTTGTCCATTATTTTTTCTCTGTGTCTCCATGTCTCTGTGGTTAAAATCAAATTTTTTCTATTTTACCACATTATACGGTTATTATCTCTTGAATTTTAAAAAATTCTATTAGATAATCCTATCAAACACAAAACTTGTCCCCGAATGTCGTAATCGGGGATTGGAGGTCAATATGCAAGACTTAATTATTATCGGCGGCGGACCTGCGGGGCTTTCTGCTGCAATCTATGCACTCAGGGCAAAATTAGATGTAATCCTCATTGAAAAACTCGGTATAGGCGGGCAGATAGCGCTAAGTGATGTTATTGAAAATTATCCGGGATATAGAAGCATAAGCGGTTCAGAATTGATGAGCAAGTTTGAAAGCCATGCAAAGGACTTTGGTCTAAAAATTGAGTTTGGTGCAGTAGAGGAGATTATTGATAATGGTGATACAAAGATTGTAAAGACAGATTCTAAGAATCTTGAGACAAAGGCAGTAATTATTGCATCAGGCGCCCAGCCTAAAAAGCTTGGAGTAAATGGAGAAAATGAATTCACAGGCAGAGGGGTATCCTACTGTGCCACATGCGATGGTCCATTTTACAATGGCAGGGATATTGTTGTGGTTGGAGGCGGAGATACGGCAGTAAAAGAGGCGAACTACCTTTCAAAGATTGCAAATAAGATATATCTTGTGCATCGTAGGGACAGGCTCAGGGCGGAAAAAATTATGCAGGAGAAGCTCCTCTCGAATCCAAAAGTAGAATTTTTATGGAATTCGGCAGTTGACGAGATTATCGGAGGCGAGAGCGGAGTAGAAAAGGTTTCTATGAAAAATATTCAGAGCCATCAAAAGAGAGAGGTCAAGGCAGATGGTATTTTCGTATTTGTAGGCATTATACCAAATACGGAGTTTATCGCCGCAGAAAAGGATAAGGGTGGATTTATAATCACAAATGACAGGATGGAGGCCTCGATAAAAGGAATCTTCGCCGCAGGCGATTGCCGCAATACGCCGTTAAGACAGGTGGCAACAGCAGCAGGCGACGGCGCCATTGCTGCTGTGTATGCAGAGGAATATATATCCCATCTCGAAGGAAGGGCATACCCAAAAAGGGCGATATAATATGAGCGGGATTTTACATGGTTAATAATCTATATTTACAGATATATAAAAGATTTGCATTGGCTGGAATGGCGATAGTAACCGTATTGTTAATAGGGACATTAGGATATAAATTTATCGGCGGCGAAAAATATACCATTATTGACTGTCTTTATATGACGGTTATTACGGTAGCGACGATTGGATATGGAGAGATTGTTGATATTCAGCCAGTCCCGGCGGAAGGGTTTTTACAATGTTTATTGCCCTTTTCGGTATAGGCATAATGACATACATATTCTCAAATTTTACCGCCTATGTCGTAGAAGGCGAATTAAACGAGGCATTCAGGAGGATGAAAATGGAAAAGATGGTAAAAGGATTAAAGGGGCATTACATCGTATGCGGTATTGAAGGGGTGGGATTAAATATAGTAAAAGAGCTTCACGAGACTGGAAGACCCCATGTAATAGTTGATATAGACAAAAATAAGATAAATAAGCTTCTGGAAGAAATCCGGAATGAAATCTTTATTGAAGGCGATGCAACAGACGGCGATAGTCTGTTGAAGGCGGGAATCAAAGATGCAAATGGACTTTTTGCCGTAACTGGAAATGACAATCAGAATCTTGTTATAAGCCTCACTGCAAAACAGATCAATCCCAATATCAAGGTAGTTGTCAGATGCCATGACATTAAGAATATGGAAAAGATGAAATTGGCGGGCGCAGATTCAGTAGTTTCTCCCACATTAATAGGGGGCATGAGGATGGCATCGGAGATGATAAGACCTATGGTCGTATCCTTTCTAGATGTGATGCTGAGGGATAAGGAAAAGAATTTACGAATAGAAGAGGTTTCTGCCCCTCAATCATTTACAGAGACAACTATTGCCTCTCTAAATATAAAAAAACTCCCGAATGTATTGCTGCTCGCTGTCAGGACAAAGGGCGACTGGATTTACAATCCCCCTGACAATTATCTTGTCAAGCCTGAAAATACCCTGATATTTATGACAACCCCTGATGGAAGAGATAATCTGAAAAAGATTTTTGCATCTTGAAAATATAGACAATACTAAAAAATGACTTTTAGAAAATCATGGCTAAAGATTATTTAGAATTAAACGAGGAACTCATAAATTTCATCAAGGCTCAAAAAATCTTCTTTGTTGCTACTGCACCGAATCAATTGGAAAGCGGATATATAAATTTGTCTCCAAAAGGCTACGACACTTTAAAAGTGCTGGACAGCAAAACCGTTGTTTATGCCGATTATCCCGGGAGCGGAAATGAAACTGCAACCCATATTCGACAGAATGGAAAACTGACAATGATGTTTGTGAGCTTTGACAAAGACCCGATGATTTTACGACTCTATGGAAATGGTGAGGTTGTATCTCTTGACAGCCCGGCTGGCAAAGAACTCAAGGGGAAAATGGAGGAGAAGGTCTCTCCCCACACCCGACAATTAATACTTCTGCATATTGAGAAGGTCAAAACAAGCTGCGGCTTCGGCGTTCCTTACTATCAATATGTCGGAGACAGGGAAAATCTAATTGAATGGTGCAAAAAGGCGACACTTACAGGAAAGATAAAGGAGTATATGGGATTTCAAGTTGATAAAAAATAGCATGAAACCACAGATTCACACAGCGTGGCTTTGCAATGCTGTGTTTACCCTGTTAGATATTTGCTGTTGAATGGGGATAATTCCATTGAATATCTATTATCTAACAGGGTTTATCTGTGGTTTTTTGATAATATCATTTATGGAAAGGATAAAATTCTATGAACGGAGTTAGGGTTAGGTTTGCGCCGAGTCCAACGGGGTATCTGCATATCGGCGGTGTGAGGACTGCACTTTTTAACTGGCTCTTTGCCAGGCATAACAACGGGAAGTTTATATTGAGGATTGAGGATACGGACAGGGAGCGGTCTACAGAGGAATCCATCGAGCAGATTATAGAGGGCATGAAGTGGCTCGGTCTCGATTGGGATGAGGGACCATACAGACAGACAGAGAGACAGCAGATTTATCTATCGCATGCGGAAAGGCTTTTAAATGAGGGTAAGGCTTACAGGTGCTACTGTACTTCTAAAGAGCTTGAGGAGAGACGAAAGACTGCATTGTCAAAGGGAGAAAAGCCAAAGTATGACGGGAGGTGCAGAGAACTTAACCCCCCCGCCCCCCCTTTATTAAAGGGGGGTGAGGGGGGATTTGACAAACCCTATGCAGTAAGGTTTAAGACCCCGCAAGAAGGGAAAACTGTTTTTACAGACCTTTTAAGAGGCGAGGTTGTTTTTGATAATTCAGAGCTTGATGATTTGATAATACTCCGCTCTGACAAGACTCCCACTTATAATTTCTGTGTGGTTATAGATGATGCGACTATGAATATCACCCATGTGATAAGGGGTGATGACCATCTTGCAAATACACCGAGACAGATTCAGCTTTATAATGGATTGGGATATCCTATACCGCAGTTTGCCCATATTTCAATGATTTTAGGGTCTGATAAAGCCCGATTGAGTAAAAGGCATGGTGCCACATCCATTCTTGCTTACAGAGATATGGGTTATCTGCCGGAGGCAATAGTGAATTATCTTGTACGGCTTGGCTGGTCTCATGGTGACCAGGAGATATTCGGCAGAGATGAGCTTATAAAATATTTCTCCCTCGAAAACATAAATAAATCTGCGGCTGTTTTTAATCCTGAAAAGCTCCTGTGGGTGAACAGCCATTACATAAAGACAGGAAACCCTTTAAGGCTTGCAAAGGATTTGAGACCGCATTTGGTAGCGGAGAAGCTAATCCCCCCACATACCCCCCCTTTGACCTCCCCTTTATCCCCTCCTTCAGAAGGAGGGGAGGGGGAGGTCGTAAAGGGGGGAGAGAGGGGGGATTTAATCACAGACGAAGAAATTGCAAAGGTTATACCTTTATTGCAGGAGAGGAGCAAGACCCTTGTGGAAATGGCAAAGGGGATGGAGTTTTATCTATCAAAGGATATAAAATATGATGAGAAGGCAGTAGAGAAATTCTTTACCCCTTCTATCGAGCCTGTTTTTGAAAGATTAATAGAAATATTGGAGAAGACCGAAGACTTTTCTCATTCATCAATCGAAGGGGTATTCAATAAAGTGGTAGAGGAGTTTAAAATTAAATTGGGTCAGGCTGCCCAGCCTGTCCGCATTGCCCTTACTGGCAAAACAGTAAGCCCGGGGATTTTTGAGGTTATATCATTACTTGGAAAAGAAAAGGTCATTGAAAGATTGAAAACAACTCTCCAGCGTCTGCTATGAGCAAGGCTAACGAGTCTAAAAGTGGCAGATGATCTGATTTGTTCCATTCTCATACCTCTGCACCTGCTGATAAGTAACATTTAGCATCTCTGAGAGATGACTGGTTCAGGCTTGCAGCCCCGTATTTAATACGGGGTTCAATCTGCAAGATTGAACCAGCAGGGAGACATCCCCAATCCCCCCCCTTCTACTCAATCCAAATAATGCAGTAAAAAAATTAGAACGCAGATTTACGCTGATTTATAAAGATTTACGCAGATAAGTCTTGAATATTTTTATTCAAAGAAGAAAGATAAATTTCTTTTTATAATCATGTAGTTTCTGCGTTCACCCTGTTAGATATTTGCTGTTGAATGGGGATAATTCCATTGAATATCTGTTATCTAACAGGGTTCATCTGCGTCCAATTGCATTTTTTGGATTGACAGCTTTAGGCTTTACTATCTACAATGCAATAGGAGATATTTAAGACTTGACAAATACTATGTAAAAAGTGTATATAAAGTTCACACCATGAAAAGCAATTTTCTATCGTTACAACTCATTAGATTTATGAGAAGACAGCATATCGGTATCTTTTTGCTTGCTTTATTGTTACCCTTCTTAACAAGTTATTCTGACAGCAGTTATGCTGCGGAAAAGACGTCGTGGGTGGTTTACTATTCAGATAGAGCTGCATTAGAAGAGCTTATTAAATATGATTTACTGGTATTCGACAGTGAGGTTCATCCTCCACTTGACCCATTAACTGACCGTGACAAAATATTACTTGGTTATATCAGCCTTGGTGAGGTAGAAGATTACCGTTATTATTTTAATGATGTAAAAAGCGATGGAATATTACTGCAGGAGAATAAAAACTGGAAGGGAAGCTACTTTGCCGATATCAGAAGTCGTCTGTGGGTCAGTCGTGTTATCGAGCAGATGATTCCAGATATACTTCGTCGCGGTTTTGATGGTCTTTTCATAGATACCCTTGACAACCCCATATATCTGGAGAATGAAGATCCCGAGAAATACAGAGGCATGAAAGATGCCGCAGTCCGCCTTGTCCGTAGTATACGGCTCCATTATCCCTCTATAAAAATCATGATTAACCGTGCTTATGAGATACTGCCGGAGGTCGGGCTGTACATTGATATGGTCCTTGGTGAATCAATGTTTACCGATTATGACTTTGAGAAAAAAAGCTACTATGTGGTTCCAATATATAGATATCAAAGTCAGGTAAATCTACTTAAGGATGTAAAAAAGAGGATGCCTCATCTCAAAATATTTACCCTCGATTACTGGGAGACATCCGATATTTCGGGCATCGTCCGTATTTATAAAGAACAACGGGCTAATGGATTTGAGCCTTATGTGGCTACTATTGAGCTCGACAGAATAGTCAGTGAGCCAAAATGAAGAATAAATATCTCAAAATTATTTTATTCGCAATAGCCTGCATAATGCCTTTCAGTGCACGAGCCAGTAAAGCACCCCGTATTATTCTCGCCCTTTATGACGGAACCGATTATGAAGATACAAAAGAGACGTCAATACATCGCATGGCAGAAATGCCTCTAAATCATTTAGGGCTTATTGTTAAATATCATGATATTAACAAGGGTCTGCCTTCTACCGATGAATTAGATGATATACGGGGTGTGCTTACATGGTTCCAGTCAGATACAATGGCGGACCCTATAGGATATCTTAGATGGGCAGAAAAGGTTATAGAATCGGGTAAAAAGTTTGTTATTTTTGGCGAGCTTGGCGTTTATAAAGACACGAAGAGCCGTATAACACCATTAACAGAGATTAATCGTCTTTTAGAAAAACTTGGCTTACAGCTCAAAGAAAACTGGACAAATGTTACTTATGATGTGAGCTTTGTTTACAAAGACCCATACATGATTGAATTCGAAAGACCCTTGACAGGTGTATTACCACCTTTCGAGCAGATTGCAACGGTAGTCACCGAAGGAAAATCCTACCTGATTGTCCGCAATGGTAATGACCATGAGACAGAAAGCCATCTGATTGTCATAGGCGCTAAGGGGGGTTATGTGGCAGGCGGCTTCACTCACTATTATGAAGAAACCCTCAAGCAGCAGAAATGGTATATAAACCCTTTTGAGTTTTTTCGCCTTGCCTTTTCAACCGATGATCTCCCGAAACCCGATACGAATACATTGGCTGGCAGGCGTATTTTTTACAGTCATATTGACGGCGACGGATGGAGAAATATGAGTGAGATTGATAAGTATAAAAAATCTGCCTCTCTCTCTGCTGAGGTCATTTTAAAAGAGATTATCGAGCCTTTTTCAGACCTGCCAGTAACAGTAGCCCCTATAGCAGGCGATATTGACCCTGATTGGCACGGCACCCAAAAAAGTCTGCAATTGGCTAAAAAAATATTGAGCCTGCCTCATGTAGAGGCAGGCAGTCATACTTATAGCCATCCACTCGATTGGGGGTTTTTTGCCGATGGTAACCCTGCCAAAGAACTGCCGTATCTTAAATATTATCCTGAGTATAGATATAAAGGTAGAAATATTTTTATGGGCTTAATCAAAGCCGATGATAAAAGCAAAAATACTTCGGATTTATGGGATGAGATTAAAAAAAGTGCTTCGGAAGAAGAAGGACATGCCGAACAAGATATAATAAGATATGAAATCCCGCGAAATTATGCCATACGACCCTTTGACCTGAAGTTTGAAATAGACAATTCCATAAACTTCATCAATGGCTTGCTGACACAGGGAAAGAAGGTTGAGATATTACAATGGTCAGGTAATACCCTTGCATTTGAAGATGCAATAGCCGCCTCTCGAAAGGCGGGGGTACGTAATATCAACGGCGGTGATACGCGATTCGATAAAGAATATCCCTCATATTCATGGGTTGCCCCCCTTGGAAGACAGGTTGGAAAAGAGAGACAGATATACTCCTCTAACAGCAATGAAAATACATATACCGATTTATGGACTGACCGGTTTTTTGGCTTCAAGTTTCTTGTAAAGACCATAAGGAATACTGAAACACCCTGGAGAATCAAGCCTTTTAATGTTTATTACCATATATATTCGGGAGAGAAGATATCGAGTCTTAATGCTGTTCTGGATAACCTCAGATATGCCCGGACACTTGAAATAACCCCCATAGCCACAAGCACATACGCGGCAATTGTTGATGGATTCTTCTCCACTCAAATTATTTCTCTCGGAGACAAACAATGGCAGATTAAGAACAGGGATGCACTTCAGACCATTCGTTTTGACCGCGGGACTTTCTATGCCGTTGATTTCTCCCGTTCGGATGGGATTATTGGACAGCGGCATTATCAGGGGAGCCTTTATGTATATCTCGATGAGTCAAATTCATCGCCAGTTATCGCCCTTAAGGACAATCCTGATTTCGACCGCGAGCCAGCGGCATTCAGGGCTTACCTTGTACACAGCCGCTGGAGAATCTGGAATCTGCAATTCAATAACAGGGGATTCAGCTTTACTGCCCAGGGTTTTGGCAATGGAGAAATGACATGGAAAGTGCATAAGGCAGGTAATTACAAAATTGAGATTAATAAAGACGAAGGCAGATACGGTAAATCTAAGGTATCTGCCGGTAATGATAGGATTTTAAATTTAAAACTCGATTATGATGCTATAAAACCTGTCAGAATTACGGTTTTATACGAATAGCTTAAGAGATATGAAGAGACATTATCTTGTATTTTCATTTGTTGTATTGGTTGGTATGCTTTTTGGTTTCATGCTGATTCCCCAAAAAAACGAATTGTCACTTTTATACTTAAAGGATAAGGATTATGCTGCTGCACTGAAATCATACAAAAAAGAACTGTCAGAGGGTAATCTATCTGTGTCGGTAGTTATACCGATGGTGCACTTGTATTTACAATACGGGGATGTCAATTCGGCAGTAGAGGCGATGGAACGTTTTGTGGATAAAAACCCGAATAATGCCGATGCCCTCCGCAAATTAGGTATTTTATATCAATATGCCCAGAGACCAAATGACTACCTCCATAATCTCGAAAAGCTAAATCATATTGTCCCATCCGAGCAGACTTTACGCGAGCTCTCTGCCTTATATAATTTTACAGCCAAATATGACGGGCAGATTGCCGTTTTGCAGACATTGGCAAACAGCTATCCGGCAAGCCCGAAATATTTGATTGACCTTGCCAATTTACAGGCATCTCAAAGATTGATACACAATGCCTCTGATACCTTACGCCTTTTAAAGAAGAGATATCCGGATGTATTTTCGGGCGATATAACAGAGCTCTTTATAAATCTGCTGCTCGATGAAGGCAATCCGTCCGAGGCATTTGAAAATGCATCGAGCTGGCTCTCCAATCATAAAGACCCATATACTGCCACCCGTTACGCAAGCCTGCTTCACTTCAAAAGTCAGCCGGCATTTGCATTACAACTTCTACTACCTTTTTCAGATGTAGCAGCAGGGCATCCGAACCTCCTATCCGAATTTTCTCAGCTTCTTATCGTCAATGGAAGAGAAGAAGAGGCATTTACCCGCTTGAAGGGATTATACGAGAGGAGATTATTACCTGAAAAACTTTATGAAACCTTCATCGAGCTTGCCCTGTCGAAAAAGAAATACATACTTGCCATCAATGCTGCCCGGCAAGCCGATTTTACAAAATTTCCAGGTGGATTGATAGGGCTGAAAGAGTGCATGATCTCGGCATAACAGAAAAATTCATTCTTGCAAATCTCTGTATCCGGACAGGTCGTTCTTCGGATGCCCTTAAATTATTAGAGCATCTTGTAAAGGTGAATAATCCTCCTGAATGGGTATTTTCTAATCTTGCCGGGCTATATATCGAGCTTGACAGGGCTGACGAGGGATTAAGCCTGTTCAGATGGTTACGAACACAACATCAGAATTCCCGAATTACAGAGGGGTGGGCAATTCTGTCGGCAAGTGCTGGAAGAGAAGATGAGGTCATCTCATGGTTTGATTGCAGGGAGGAGCAAAGAATAACAGATCGGCTGATAAGAGACCTTTATTATATTGCAAACGATAAAAATAAATCTGCACTGGCTCTCGTTTGTGCCGAATGCCTTTACAGAAGACACAAGGGCATAGAGGAAAGATTTCTTTTAGGAAATGCCCTTCTAACAGCCGGCAGACCTTATGAGGCATTGCAATATTTACGCGATTCCTACCTTGAAGGCTATGATAAAGAGTCTGCCTATTATAATGCCCTATATGAATCTTTTATCGAAGGTAAACCTGTTGCCGGAGAAATAGAAGACTTTATTTTAACGAAGCTCTCAAAGGCAGGTCTGAAAGATAAACAGACCGAGGAATTCGTTTACATACTGCTTGATATAAATGCTTACGAAACAGCCCTCCCATTCTTAAAAAAACTTGCAAGAAAGGACATCAGGCAGTGGCTTCCTGCCTATATAGAGGCAGCAATAAAGAGCGGGAGGGAAAATGATCTTGTATATTTTCTGCAAAAGGAGTTAGAGCGAAATGACTTGACGCTTAAAGAAAAAGAAGGACATCTCTATGCACTGATTGACATGAAAAGTGATGCGGATATTACGCCATACCTGAAGATATTCGCTTATGAGATAGGCAAAGACTGGATGTCTCTTTATGAAGAAACCCTCCTGCAGATGGGCAGACGCGATGAGCTATTGGATTTATGGAAAACTCAGGCAATGAAGCCCGATATCTCAACAGAAAAAAAGCGATCTATTGCCTTCCGTATGCTCGATGCGGATTTTAAAAAATCTGCAGAAAATGTATTTTTTGAGCTTGCCCATGAATCACCTCCTGACGACCAGGATGTTGCAGGGCTTTTATTTCTGTGCGGACCAACCCCCGATAAATCCATTATCGCATGGCTCGAGGCAAGGGCAAGGAGTTCCTCGGGTGTCGAGAGGGCAAAATGGGTTAATCACCTTCTGAATGTAAACGCCGTTCCCCTGGCAATAGATATAATGGAGGCCGATTTTCAACAGACACGACAAACCCCCCTGTTATTCGATACATATCTGAATGCCCTTGTAATGTCAGGGAGAGTAAATACCCTATCAAGGGTAATTATAAAAGAGACAGATATGGAGGGTAACCCGGGGCGGCTGCAAAATTTTGCAAAACTTGCCTTTCAGGAAAATCAGCTTACAGCAGCCACCAGGGCGTATAAAAAATTACTAACCTTAACCCCTGATAATCACGAAGCAATTAAAAGGCTCGGTCTTATCTCATTTTTTAATGGAAAACCCTCGGAGGCAGAAAGTTATCTATCTCGTTATATATCTGCAGATAAGGGGGATTACGAAGTCTATTATTACTACGGAGAGGTCTTGCTGCATAAAAATGACGGCAAAAGGGCAAAAAGATATTACCAGCTTGCACTGGAAGAAGTCCGGAAGATTGAAGCAAAAGACCTTTCGACAAAAAAAATTCAGGCACTCCTTCTTTACCGCAATGGTAAAATTAACGAATCCCTTACCCTATTTCGTAATTTACTGAATGATGCCCCCTATGACAAAAATCTCATTAATGACTTCGTTTATGTGCTTTTGGAAATTGGTGATTATAAAGAGGCAGAAAAAATCTTATCTGCGATAAATTGATGAGGGATTTGAAATTCATGTGCTTTAAGATTTTAACCCTCTTTATAATCTGTTTAATTTTAGATACGCCTGTTGTTTTAGGGGACCAGACAGGGAATGGCGAATCGGAACAATTACGATTAGACCTCTTGAAGGTGAGGCTCTTATACGAGACCGACAGAGATATGGAGGCATTAAGGTTATCAGAATTGTTATTAGAAAAATATCCGCAGGACAGCCGTGTGCTTTCAAATCTGGCTTATATTGAATGGCGGATTGGTCAATGGAGAAAGGCTTATATGCTCTACAATCAGGCTATTAAAATAGAGCCTGATAACGAAGGTATCGTTATGGGAAGGGATAAATTATGGCATGAGCAGGCATCGAGGGTAAAAATCAGGCATGCATGGAAAAATATCAGTGGTGCCGGCGGATGGGAAGAAAGGCTGACAGATGCCAACGGACATATATTTATAGCTGATTATACCCGTTTGGGAGTGATATATCATAACAACTCGGTAAAAACCGATTCTATTCGACGTGCAGATGGAAAAATAGCTCCCTTTGAAGGAATGCGGAACCGCGGAGAGATATTCCTCCAGCACGATGCCGAAAATAGCTCTATTATTAAATTATCGCTTTTAGCAAACAGTTCAACACCAGGTGCCGGGGTCTTATTCAGCTTATGGGACATATCGGGTAGGACGGTTTTATTCGGTGAGTTAAAACACCCTTACTGGGATTATATCGAGGGTATAATCGAGGATGGGACTCGCGACCGCATAGGAATAACAAGAGAGCAAAAATTAGGCTCAAGGCTTAATCTTCAATTGGGCACTGCCTTTGAGCAATATGGAATTCCTGCTGACGACAATGTTGCAGCATCTCAGTCGGTTTCCGGCAATCTCAGATTTATTGTAGTGAAGATGCAGCCACTTGTAACATTAGGATATAACCTCGATGCCGATTATCTGATTTCTATAGATAAACGAGCCGATTCTGCCGGTGTGGAATACAATCCATGGACTATTAGAAGCCGGGAAATCCATTCTCTGGATGTTACTGTCAGTTATTTTATCGAAGGTTTCCTGACTGACGGCTATGCAGGTTATTCATCGGACAGGCTTGGCGCACACGGAGCCTTTTATGGGGTAAGTTTTACATATATACCGATAGAAGATATTGAAATCATCATAAATTATGACCGTGGTCTAAATTCTGTTATTACAAGTCAAACGATTGAGCATATAAGAGGCTCATTGGTCTGGCGTTTTTAAATAAGAAGGACAGCCCTTTTTACCCCGTTAGAAAGCCCCTGATAATTGATTATTTCTTTATGGATGGCAGGCGATTCTGGGGTGTTAACCCTCACCCTTTCTGGATAATTATCTTATTAATAAGTGTGCAGTATGGGGTAAACGAAGGACTGCTCGCCGCACTGCTGTCAGGCACGGCCCTCCTTGTATATAATCTGCCGGAACAGAAGATCACTCAGGATATACATGACTATCTGCTGGAAATATGTATTCACCCTTTGATGTGGTTCTCTGCGGCTGTTATAGTGGGTAATCTGCGGACTAAACAGATGCAGGAGCTGCAAAAGATAAGATATGACCTCTCTGACGCTCTAAAACGGGAAGAGCTTATTTCTTCGGCTTATAATAAGGTAAACTCCATGAAAAATAACTTAGAGGCAAGGATCGCAGGGCAAATGAGATCTGCCATATCTATCTACAGGGCTGCAAAATCCATGGAGGCACTTGAGCCCGAGAAGATACTCTATGCATCGGTTGAGCTTATTCATGCCGTAATAAAACCTGATAAGTTTTCAATATTTTTACTAACAGGCAATACACTTGAAGCATTGGTCATCGAAGGGTGGAATCCAGATGATAATTTTTCCCGGACATTTACACAGGATTCGGCACTGTTTCGCGAAGTTATGGGACGGCACCGTGTATTATGCATTAAAGATAAACAGGACGAGATAGTTCTGGATGAAGAGGGTATCCTTGCGGGCCCATTGATTAATCCGGATAGCGGGAATGTTTTCGGCATGCTTAAAATAGAAGCAGTAGGATTCAAAGACCTCAATTTGGTCAATATAGAAAGCTTCAATATCCTCTGCGAATGGATCGGAACCGCTTACAATAAGGCACTACAGATTCATAAGTAAACCCAGTTACACCCCGTCCTGAAGAACGGGGCATTTTTGAGGAAGATTTTTTAATTTCCCATTCATCCCCACCCTGAAGGGTAGGGCATTCTGGGTGTAACTGGGTAAAAATCATAAATGCAAGAACAAAAACTAAATTTATGTTTAGGAATTTCAATGTTTGAGATTGCTTCGCTTCGCTCGCAATGACACACAAAGCAGAAGTGTCATTGCGAGGGGCGTAGCCCCGAAGCAATCTAATTCAAGACAGGATATACAGGATAAGGCTCAAGGCTAAAGCCTTGAGTTACCGTAACTCAAACCTTTAGGTTTGAAAGATTAATCCTGTTAATCCTGTCTAAATGTTTTTATAATTTCCTTAACAATGAGAAATAACATCGGATTCTTTACAGCATATTTTATTATCGGATTTTTGGCTTTCCTTTCCGAATACGGAATACTCAAACGGATTTTTAACCAGACCATTTCCCTGTCGTCGGCACTATCTGCCCATCTTGTGATTACTTCGCTGCTTTTACTCTGGTCTTATTTAAATAAAAATTCCATCAGGGATTTTCATTTTTCGATGCTTTTATCCGTAACAACAGCCGTCATTGGTCCATTCGGGGCTGGCGGCTCTTTACTGAGTATTGTCCTTTACTGTATTTATATAAGATTTACAAAATCATTTGAAGAATTTTATGAAAACCTTTCCTCTGACGGGGGAGCGGGCCGTAACAAAAATATTAATTTTCTCGCAGAACGAATAATAGGGCATATAAGGGTAATTCCTTTTTTAGATATCATCTCCTTTGGAGCTATACGGCAGAAGCGGGAGGTTATTACTATGATTACAAAAAATTTTCGCCCTGACTTTGCCCCTGCCCTTCTACTCGCACTTAAAGACAGCAATAATGTCATACGGGTTCAATCGGCAACTGCTATTGCAAATATAGAAGGTAAATTTCTGAAAAGGGCAATGGAGCTTGAAGGCTCAGCAAGAAAATCTCCCGAAGACCATAATATTATATACTCCCGTGCAAGACATTACGATGACTATGCATATACAGGTCTTCTCGATAAGGGGCGAGAGCAGGAAAATCAGGATAAGGCAATCAAATGGTATTCAAGATATCTGTCTTTTAAGCCCGAAGATATAACTGCCATTACTGCCTTAGGCAGAATTCTGCTGCGCAGAGGAAATATCGTTAAGGCATCTGAGTTATTCAAAGAAAATATAGATAAAGGGAGATTTACTCCTGAAATAATACTCTGGTATCTGGAATGTATGTTTAGACTCAACAACTTCGATGAGCTGAGAAAATTAAGCCGTATATACTCGGATAGGCTTATCGGAGAAGACAAATTTCCTCAAGAAGTAATGGAGGCAGTAAAACTATGGGCAGAGGTTTCGACAGTATGATTACCCCATCGCCCTCTGTAGATGTCTGCATCATCCTTGAAGGCACATACCCTTATGTAACAGGAGGGGTCTCGGAGTGGACTCATAATCTAATTAATGCCCAGAAGGATATCTCTTTTCATATCGCAGCAGTGCTTCATCGAAAGATGGACTTAACTATGAAGTATAAACTTCCGGAGAATGTCAAAGGCATAACTAATATCTTTATACAGGATTTTCAGCATGGTGACTCTTCCTTTAAACATATTAAAGAGATACTACATCAATTAGAAGAACCGCTTCTAAATCTTCAGACGAACGGCGGACTACCTGAAATCCATAGAATTATAAATATAATAAAGCCATATCGTCAAAAGTTAGGTATAGAGCTGCTGCTCAATTCTCTGCCTGCGTGGGAGATGTTATTGCGTATGTATAATAAAAGTTATCCCGAGACATCGTTTCTGGACTATTTCTGGACATGGCGTGCATTACTCGGCGGTCTATATTCTATCTTGATGGCACAGATGCCAATGGCTAATGTCTATCATTCAATATCAACAGGCTTTGCCGGGCTCTTTGCATCCCGTGCCTATCTGGAAACAGGACGTCCTGTCCTGCTTACCGAGCATGGGATATATACCAATGAGCGGCGGATTGAGCTGGAAATGGCTGACTGGCTCTTTGAGACACCATTGACCGTATTAAGTATAGATAAGCCAAATAAGGAATTAAGGAATTTGTGGATTAATACATTTATCGGCTATTCCATGGCTTGTTACGAGGCATGCAGTAAGATAATCGCCCTTTACGAAGGTAATCAGCAGATACAGATTGAAGACGGTGCTGCTCCCGAAAGGCTCGAGGTAATTCCAAATGGAGTGGAATTTGACCATTATGCTGCCATAAAACGGGAAGATATATCACAGCCCGTAATAGCATTTATTGGACGTGTTGTGCCTATAAAGGACCTGAAAACATTTATAAGGTCTTGCGCTATAATTCTGGAGCGTATGCCCGATACAAAGGTATTTATTATCGGACCAACCGACGAAGGCGAAGATTATTTTAAAGAATGTAAGGAGATGCTAAATTATCTTGGACTTGAAAAAGGAGTTACTTTTACAGGTCGTGTAAAAATCGAAGAATACCTCCACCTGATTAAAGTCAATGTTCTGACCAGTATCAGCGAGGCTATGCCTTTAACGATCCTGGAGGCAGGCGCAGCGGGAATTCCAACTGTGGCTACAGATGTGGGTGCATGCAAAGAAATGATTTTAGGGAGTATACGAGAGGAGCCAAAACTTGCCCCTGGCGGTGCAATTACTCCCTTATCGAGCCCCACAGCTACGGCACATGCCGTGCTTGAACTTCTTACAAACGGCGAATGGTATAAAAGATGCAGTCATGCCATTCAGGAACGGGTGCGACTTTATTACAACAAGGCAAATATAGATATGACCTATAGAAATTTATATAAGAAATATATTTCTATGGCAGATCTGGGAAGAAATATCTGATGGCTGGAATTGGATTTGTACTCAGAAAACTGAAACAGCAGGATGACCTGATAAGCATATTGCAAGGCTATGCCCATTCTGCCACAGTTTCCATGGGTCCATGGCTGCTGACAATTCTATCTCTCGGCACTATATCGCTTGTAGGCTCAAAATTAACCTCATTAAACGATTTAAGCAATTTTCGTATTATTATTATATATAATTTTGCCTTTTCTTTAGTGCTGTCAGGTCCTATTGTATGGGTTGTAACCCGTTATATTGCAGACCTGCTTTATCGGAAAGATGTAAAAGAGGTTCCCAGCACGATGATGGGCTCGCTTGTTATAATGTTTTTTTCTCTGATATTTTTCGCAGCTCCCTTATATCTATTTTATCTTAATCTCGACCTGAATATCAGAATAGCCGCTATATTCAATTTTTTTCTAATTGCAGGAATGTGGCTAATAAGCGTATTTTTATCTTCTTTAAAAGATTATATCTTTATCACAGTTTCATACGCCGTTGGTATGTCCCTTGGGATAGTCTCTGCAATCATATTAACACCATCTTATTCTGTTGTCGGTATGCTGATGGGTTTTAATATAGGTCTGGCAGTAATTGTATACTCCCTGATAGCCCGCATTTTTACTATCTATCCCTGTAAAACAATAAAACCTTTTGGGTTTACTGCCTATTTTAAAAAATATTGGGACCTTGCCCTTTCGGGGTTTATCTACAATTTATCTATCTGGATAGATAAATGGATAATGTGGTTTACTCCGGAACGTGTAATATTCGATAATGGATTGATTTCCTATCCAAACTACGACAGTGCCATGTTTCTTGCCTATCTCTCTATAGTCCCTTCTATGGCACTGTTCATTATGGTCATCGAGACAAATTTTTATGAATACTATTTAAAGTTTTACGGAGGTATTCAGATGCACAATACATATTCGGAAATACAGGAAAATCAGAAAGACATCATTAAACATATAGGGGAGAGCTCGCGTGATTTTTTAATATTGCAGGGAAGTATCTGTATAGTTGTAATTTTACTTTCCACCAGGATATTTAATCTCTTGGGCATCAATTTCTTACAGCTTGGTATCTTTAGATTTGGCGTGCTCGGGTCACTCTTCTTCATCATGACATCATTCCTTGCCATAATTCTCTCCTACTTTGATTTAAGACGTGTAGTGTTGTTAATCTATTCCCTGTTTTTACTGTCAAATACAGTATTTACCTACATCACCATGAAGCTGGGATTCGCCTATTATGGCTATGGTTATTTTCTTGCCTCGATTGTAACTTTTACTATCGCTTATCCTCTTACCATTTATTACACAAACCGATTACCATATATTGCCTTTGTCCGTAACAACCCCTCTGTCAATTGAAACCTTCCAGATTATATTTACTATCTCTTCAAACATCTTTAGAAAATCTTTTCTATCCGAAAAACTATCAAATTCTTTGAGCCGGTTGCGTATATAATTAATATCCACATCCTTATTTTTAATAATTACGGATTTTACATCTTCCAAATCCCTTGGTCTTCCGGCAAAGATTTTATGAACAATAAGATCCTCTGGTGAGGCAAAGGCTACCTCCTGCCCCATAATATTTATCTTCCTTGCCCTTCTTATTGCTTCTAACTCGTATTGAGTAAATGAAAATATAAAATCAATCCTTATGCCGGTTGCCTCATCTATAGCAGGCAGCACCATAGTTTGTTTAACAAAGGATTC
>JACQEW010000019.1 GCA_016200365.1 Nitrospinota bacterium | reverse complement strand
GTAGGCAGTTGGCAGTAGGTGTTTTGCCTATTGCCTATTGCCTATTGCTCTTTCTACTCTGTGATTTTCCGTGCCTTTCCGTGGTAAACTATTACATAAAATCTTCATTCCAGCGCCTTTAACAGAGAATCTTTTATCCTCTCTATGCTGCCCTCCTCTAAAATCTTCCCCCCCTTTATCTCCGTTACATAAAAGACATCTATGGCTGTTTTTCCTTCTGTGGAAATCTTTGCAATGTATATGTTCAACTCAAGATTAAACAGTGTTCGGGTTATATCATAAAGGACTCCCAATCTATCCCTTGTTATCACCTCTATTATCGTATGGGTATCGGAAATATTATTGTCTATCTCTATCTTTGTAGAAATTTTAAAGCCTCCCTTTTCCTGCATCACAGGGAGTCTCTGTCTTGCAGACAGCAGCGACTCCACTGTCTTTCTGTCTTCCAATACATGGAATAGGTCCTGCTCGAACCTCTGAAGCATCCCCTCATCCTGCACAGGCTCCCCATCCACTGTAGATATCTGGAGCGTATCTATGGCAATACCGTCGAGCCTGGTATATATCTGGGCTCCGAGTATGTTTATATTCTTTGATGTAAGTGTCCCTGCTATTTTTGAAAGAACCCCTGCCTTACCTGTTGTGCAGACCATCATCTCCGTATATCCGACATCCTTATAGTGAAAATATCTTACGACAAGTCCCCCAATAGAAGCATTCGAGGGCAGGTTTTTACCATTCAGCTCGCCCGACAGCTTAATATGCTTGAGCATCCTATCCGGAGAGATGGAAAGTATATACCGCTCGGGCATGGCTGAGAAATATCGCTCAGCAGCCTCTCTTTCGGAATCGTTATCGAGCAGCGATAAGACATCTCTTTTTTTCTTATCAATCGCCGATTTGTCATACATTCTTTCTTCCTCGCCCCTGCTGAAATATTCGTATCCCCTTAAATATAACTCCCACATAAGCGCCGATTTCCAGTTAGTCCATACACCGGGTCCTACACCATTCAAATCGCTGTATGTAAGGAGATAAAGCATCTTAAGATTTTCAATATTCTTTACCTTATCGCAGAACTCGGCAATAGTCTTTTCATCGTGCATATCCCTCAGCATTTAAAGCCGTTTTATCGGAGATGCCCTTATAAATATTTCTTAATTCCACCTCATCCTCCCCTGACCCGGCAAGCGCTTCCAGCGATTCGACACTCCGGAGGGTATGCTCATCCACTGTGAATTTATGATAAAGGTCATAATTGGAGAAGAATGTAATATGCCCGAGCTCCCTTAAAAATCTCGTTAAGGCACCGCAGTCATGCATCATTCTCAAGACCCTCGCCGCCCCTTTACCTCTCAGCATCTTTCTTAATATCTCTTTTGATTCAGGCAGAGCCGTAAAATTGTCATCTATCAGCGATAGAGAGGAATTTATCGTTCTTTTTATGCTGCTGCTTAATTTAAGACCATATTCCTGACAATAGAAAAACACCTTTAAAAGAAGAATTGGGCTCTGTTTGAATATATCGGGATTGAGGTCTTTTACATGGATTTCATCCCTTATCGAGACAAATCCATCTCCAATTTCCCTTGTCTTTAAATAGGCGATTCTTTTAAGCAGTCCCGGCTTGTATCTTAAAGTTCTGTCAATTAGGGAATTTGAAAAATGGTAGAAGTATGAGGCATGGGTATAGTAATCTTTCATGAATTGTATTACACCCTTTAAGCCTCCGTCACGATAGCCTAAATTTTTTGCCACTGTCTCCTGTATCTCGTGGGAGAGAACATCGTTCTTTTTCCCGGCTAAAAAGTGCATATCATTCCTTACCCTGAAGATAAAGTCAATCGCCTTTAATGCACTCTCCTTCTCCTGATTATCAATTATACCCCGCCTCTCGAGTCCTTCTAAGGTATTAATCCCGAACTTCGCCATCGCCGCCCACAGTGCAGTGTGCAGGTCTCTCAGCCCGCCGGGACCCTCTTTTACATTCGGCTCGGATACGCATACGGTATTGCCGTATACAGAATGTCTCTGTCCTGTCTCTTCTATCTTCATATTAATAAAATCGTCTACGCCCCTTTTTGTTACATCCCTCTTGAAAGAGGCAAAGAATTTGTCAAAGATCTCTCTGCTCCCTATCAGGTATCTCGACTCCATCATAGCCGTTCTGGCAGTAATGTCGCTTTTAGCGATAGAAAGGCAGTCCTCGATCGCCCTTGTGCTGTGCCCTACATGAAACCCGATATCCCACAGCGTGGAGATAATATTATGGGTGGCAAAATCTATGTAAGGGTCGAGTTTCCTGTCGTATAAAAAGAGTATATCCACATCAGAAAAGGGGTTAAGCTCTTTCCTCCCGTAACCTCCCAGAGCTACCAATGACAGAGGCTGTCCATTTAATCCCCCCTTAATCCCCCCTTTATTAAAGGGGGGCAGGGGGGGATTATCCATAACTACCTCATACATTTTAATAATCAGGTCATCCACTAACTTTGTATAAGCCTCTGCTATCTCGATTCCGCCTGCGCCATTTCTGTGCCTCTCCCTTATCTCGCCCTTCTTCTCCTCTATCATCTCCCTGACCTCTTTCACATATTGGAATCTGCCGGATGAAGACGGCTCGGCAAGTCCGCTATCTGAAGGGGTTTTTTGTGAAACTCCTGCTGTATATACAGTTTTTCCCTGCACTAAAAGTTTATTTAATCTCTGGTGCATAAATGAACAAAAGAAAAAGATTAAGGAGAATGGAGAAATAGGGGAAATAGAGAAAAAAGAGAAAAGAATAGGTAAAGGTATAGAAAAAGCAGGTAGAGGTAAAGGTAGAAGCAGAGAAAAACTTTTTACCTTTAACTTTATCTGCTTTATATTCTACCTCTGTGTCCTGAATCTTTTTTTATTCTTTTCTTATCCCCATCTCTCCCCTTTTCCCCTTTCTCCTTGTTTTTATAATTTCCTTATTGAAAAGTATAACATAGAAAAGTGATAGAATTTGACTAAAAATGCTGGTAGACTTATAAATTATGGGGAAGGAATATTGGCAGATAAATACAGAAAAGCTGGTAAGGGAAATAAGAGAAATTGCCCGTCATGCCGGAACAGAAGAAGACCTCAAGATGGGTATAGAGCCTCTCCTTCAAGATGTGTTTAAAAAGATGGGGATAGATATAGATATTGTGAGATACGAAAAAACTGCTACAAGTTTCAGAGGAAGACCTGATACTGTTTATGGTTATCTGACAATAGAATATAAAGCCCCAGGAAAACTATCTGAAAAAACAAAAATAAGAGAGGTTGTAGAGCAGCTTCAGCGATATTTAAGCGAGCAGGCAATACAGTTTGGGCAGAAACAGGAAGATTTCCTGGAAAAGGCTGTTGGAGTAGCAATAGATGGCGAGAATATACTCTTTATAAGATTCACAAAATTACCTGCAACATTACAAACACCAATACCTATCGAAAAGCCCCAAACAGAGCTTTTTCCCGGGATTGAAGAACATGGCGGATTTCATGTATCAGGACCATATCCGATAAGTGCACAAAGCATCAGCAATCTTTTGATATTTGTAAGGGCTTCAGCACGACGTCCCCTGACCGCAAAAGAGCTTGCCACAGTCTTTGCCCCAAGCTGTCAGATTGCCAAACAGGCAGTCTCCACACTCTATTCAGCAGTGATTAAAAGAGAAAGAAGGTATTCAAGGGTAAAGACCTTTTTCACAGAGTGGGACAGGGTTTTCGGAGTAGTATATGGGCAGGAGCTTGAAAAGGCTGAAAAAACCGTTGAAGAGATTGCACAGCATTATCAGATATCATCAGGTGTAAAACTGAAGGACCTCCTCTTTTCAATTCATACCTTCTATGCCTTTCTATCAAAGATTATAGCCATCGAGCTTATCTCTCTGCAGAGAGAAAGCCATGTAGAATCCTTTGTCAGAGATTTAAGGGCGCTGGATGATAATGGGTTATTTGAGAGACTGTCCCGTTTAGAGAGCGGCAGCGATTTTAAGGACCGCGGTATTGTTAATTTCCTTGAGGCTGACTTTTTCTCATGGTATCTCAATATGTGGAACCCTCAAATGGCAGAGGTTTTTCGCAATATTGCCTGGGCACTCTCTGAGTTTGAGCCTGCAACCCCAATCCTTGAGCCTGAATGGACAAGAGACCTGCTGCAAAATCTGTATGAGGTAATCGTCCCCAGAGAATTAAGACACGATTTGGGCGAATATTATACCCCCGACTGGCTTGCAGGCTATGCGGTGGAGAGAAGCGGATATACAGGCAAAATAGGCTCGCGTTTCCTTGACCCAGCCTGTGGCTCAGGCACTTTTCTTGTTCAGGCGATTAACCGTGCAATAAAATATAATGAGGAAAAAAAGGTTAAGAGCAAAGATATAGCCTTACACATCCTTGAAAACATTGTCGGCTTTGATTTAAACCCCATCGCAGTATTAGCTGCCCGGACGAATTATTTGATTGCCTTTTCAAGATTTATCCCTTTCATACGACCAATCTCCATCCCTGTCTATCTCTGTGATTCAATACTTGCGCCAACTCGTTATATCGAGGAGGGAGAGCTCCCCTTTGATAACACATTGGTCTTTACCACAACAAAGGGCGATTATATCTTTCCTCTCTCCATGCAGGATAAGAGCCATATAGATAAATTTACATCAATGGTGGATGTTGCCATTGGAAGTAAGCTTGAGCCTGAACAATTTGAAAAACAGATTAAGGCTGAATTTGAGTTTAAAGAAGAAGATACAAATCTTCTTACTCAGGTTTACAGGAGTATAAAAAGATTGGATGATAATAATGAAAATGGAATATGGGCAAGATATATAAAGAATGCCTTTGCGCCTATGTATATTGGTAAATTTGATTTTATAATCGGCAATCCGCCGTGGGTGAGATGGGATTTTCTTTCTGACGATTACAGGAAAAGGACATTGCGATTATGGCAGAGGTATGGACTCTTTTCTCTTAAAGGACATGAGACAATATTGGGAGGGGGTAAAAAAGATTTCTCAATGCTCTTTACTTATGCCTGCGCTGATAACTATTTAAAAGACGATGGAACACTGGGTTTTGTTATTACTATGGAGGTTTTTAAATCAAAGGGTGCAGGAGAGGGTTTCCGCCGCTTCAAGATAGGAAAATGTGGTGCAGAGCTAAAGGTTGTGGAGATGGAGGATATGGTTAATTTAAAACCCTTTCAGGCAGCCAATAAGACCGCACTATTCTTTTTGAAGAAGGGAGAAAAGACAACTTATCCTGTCCCTGTTCTTGAATGGAAGCGGAAAACAGGAATTGGTCGTATTTTACCTGGATGGGGGGTAGATAAGGTAAAGGAGAACTGCGAGATAAGAAGGCTTAAGGCTATTCCTGTTAATCTTAAAAAGACATCCTCTTCATGGCAAACCGCTTCTACTGCTGAGATGAGAGGTTATTCAAAATTAAAGGGAGAAAATCCATATAGAGCGCATCTTGGAGTAAATGCAGACCCTTATGGTATTTTCTGGATGCAGGTCAGAGAGGTCAGACCAGACCACAAGATAGTTATTGAAAATCTGCATGAACGAGGGAAAAGCGAAATAAAACAGGTAAAGAACTCCATAGAGCCTGATTTAGTATTTCCTGCTGTAACCGGCGAGGACATAGTGAAATATGGTATTAAATCGCATTTCTATATCTTGGTCTCACAGGATCCAAAAAAGAAGCAGGGATATGATGAAGATTATTTAATCTCAGAATTTCCCCTTACCCATGCCTACCTTGTCCAGTTTAAAGATATTCTTCTGAAACGTGCCTTATATAAGAGATTTTACTACAGAGAAATTAAAAGAAAGGGGAAAGTTGTTAAAAAAATACCAACAGCGCCCTTTTATTCCCAGTATAATGTCAGCGAAAAAACCTTTTCTCGATATAGAGTTACATGGAAGGCAATGTCATCTAAAATGTCTGCTGTTGTTTTGTCAAGCATAAGAACAGATTTCGGGACAAAGCCTATGATTTCTACTAAAGTTACTTCATTTGTTCCGGTAGACACCAGAAATGAGGCACACTATCTCTGTGCTATACTAAATTCAGATATTGTAAATGATTTCATCAAAAGCTTTTCTGCCGCAGGGAGGGGATTTGCTCCCCCCTCTGTTATAGAAAATCTTGCAATTCCTGAATTTAAGGCAGATAATAAAATACATAAGAGACTTGTCGAATTGTCAGAAGATGCTCATGACATGGTAAAAAGAGGAAAGCCTATAGAGAATATTGAAAATGAGATAAACCTTTTGGTGAGAAGGCTATGGAATATAGAGTAATAACACTGTCAGACCGTAATTACCCGCGAAAGATTAAAGAGCGGCTCGGCGATGAAGCCCCTGAGAAAATCTATTATAACGGTAAGTTAAGCTATCTCGACCGATTCACTATGGCAGTGATATGCTCGGACAAAGGCAGTGGCATTGAGTATCTTGAGATGTCGCAGCTTCTTTATACAATACAGGAATACTCTATGAATTATATTGGCGGCTGGCATTCTTTTATAGAAGGAGAGATATTTTCTAACTGTCTCTTTATGGGTTATAAGACTGGAACCAAGTATGCAAGGTCATTAATATTAGGAAAAAGGACATTAACCCTCTTTTCGGCAAAGGGATTAATGAAAGAGACATACAAATCTTATTTTTATGACAGGCATGCCTCTGATATGAAATTTCCCGAAAAGGATGAGTATTTCAGGCGGGCTGAGGAAGGTGAGTTGTTGATGCTTTCAGTATGTAAGCCTGATGAGGGAAGACAAAATAGAAAAAATATAATGGAAAGAAACTGGTTAGCCTGTGTGCTGGGGGATATTGTCTTTATCCCCTGTGCCCCTAAAGGCACAAAGACTTATATTACAGCCAAAAAGGTTGTGGAGGCAAATATTCCTGCCTTTACAACAGAGCATCCTACATCTGCCGACCTTCATAAAATCGGTATTCCTGGGTTTAATAGGAAAAGTGTAAGAAAATTTCTCGAAGACAAAGGGGCAAAATTACCGGAGCCGGAAAAGCCGATTGAACAAATTGAGCCCCTGCCATATAAAATCCCTATTGTAAAAAAACCTGCTCAGGCAAAATTATTCTAAGGGCATGAAACAATATATCATCCCTGTCTTCATCCCCTATTCAGGCTGTCCGCACCGCTGTATCTTTTGCAATCAAAAGAGGATTGCCGGAGAGGTTGAAGGGGTAAGTATTGAAACGATAGGGAGAACTATTGATTCGTGGATTTCTCTATCAGCTATCAGCTATCAGCTATCAGCTATCAGGCAGATTGCCTTCTACGGAGGGTCTTTTACTGCCCTCCCTATTGAAAGGCAGGAGGAAATTCTATCTTCCGGATCTCATTATTTAAATGATGGGATAGTTGACAGTATAAGACTTTCTACGAGGCCGGACAGTATATCTGCCGAAAACCTTGCTCTTTTAAAAAGATATGGAGTAAAGACTGTTGAGCTTGGTGTTCAGTCAATGGATAACAGGGTATTGGCAATGTCGGAGAGGGGGCATTCGGCAGAGGATGTAAGAAATTCAAGCAGGCTTCTTAAAAGCTATGGTTTTAAAGTGGGGATTCAAGTTATGCCGGGACTTCCTGGAGATACCCTTGAGAGTTCGTTATACACTGCCGACGAGGTTATAAAATTAAAGCCTGACTTCGTAAGGATATACCCGGCAGTCGTGATAAAAGATACAGGACTGGCTGATTTATATCAAAAGGGGGTTTTTAAGCCCTTAACCCTATATGATGCAATAGGGGTATGCAAAATCATGCTTATGAAGTTTGAGACTAATAATATCCCTGCAATACGGATAGGGCTTCAGCCAACATCATCTCTGATAGAAAAAGATGTAATTTTAGATGGACCCTTTCATCCTGCATTAAGGCAGTTGATAGAATCGGAGATTGCCTATGATATGATGAGATAT
>JACQEW010000349.1 GCA_016200365.1 Nitrospinota bacterium | reverse complement strand
GCGCCTTCTCAATCGTTGTCTTGAAGATATTTCCGCCAGAAAACTCCCTATACCCTGTAAACTCACCACATGGCAGCATATCACCATTTGCTGTAATAGTAAGAAATGTGCGGCCTGCACCACAGGGAGAGATATCGCACATCATCCTTCTTGCAGTTGGTGATATTATCGCAAGGATTATATTTACAAAATTGCCAATAACAATCTGTCTGCCGGTTGTTATAGATAACTCCATTGCCGTCTCGATAGCATTGATTAATGATTTGGCAAAGACCATATCATCTGGTTTTACTTTCAAGGCAGTTTTTTGCGTTACCCTTACAGGATTAAGGAGAAGACAGGAGATATTCTTTTTATGGAGAAACCTGACAAGGTCAGAAAGATGATTGACATTAAAATTATTAACCGTAGATATTACATTCAACCCCTCGTATCCATCGAGCCAGTCGAGTGCCTGAACAGCCTTTTCAAAATTGCCATTGCCTCTATTGGTTGCCCGTGAGCGGTTGTTTATAGCAGCGTTATGGGCATCGAGGGATATACCGACACCTATTCTGTATTTCTTTATAAAATCCACATCCTCCCTCTCAAGCAAAAGGGCATTGGTCTGGATACCAAAGAGAAACTTTTTATGATATTTCTTTATTGTCTCAAAGATGATCTCTTTCACAAGGAGCGGCTCTGCGGCATGAAAGACTATCACAGGCTTTTTCTTATAGTCCTTAAAATATATGAGGAGCTTTTGCATCGCCATATCAAGCTCCTCACCTTTCATCTGTGTGCCATTTTTTCTTATATCAGGGGGGATATAGCAATAAGGGCAATTGGCATTGCACCTATCGGTAGGGTCAATATATATACAGTTTAAAGACTCATTAAATCTAAAATTATACAGCTCTTCATCGAGGTGCCTCTGTTCCTTTTTGTATAAAGCCATAAGGTCTTCGGGCAATACAAAGTTAGAGCCTTCCTTTCCCTGCTTACTACATGCAGGGACAAGTTTAGGTATAACACCCCAGAATAAATTCTCCGGGTCAATCGCAAGCTTATAGTTGACATCGATGTCAGAGAACGAAAGCCCTCTATTTAAAATTTTATCGGTCATTTTAAATTCCTTTCAGAACAAAAACATGATTCAGACAGGATATACAGGATAAAACAGGATAAAAAATATTCAAAATTTAATCCTGTCCATCCTGTTCATCCTGTCTAAATATTTTTATAATTTCCCTGTATATCAAGCTTACAATGGCATCTGTTTCTTTGGGACATCGCCGTACATCACAAAATGTGTCAACCCATTTGCTGTCTTTGCACATTTCAGATGATAAGAGACTGCCCTGTTTTTCCCATTCATGGATTCACCGCTCTTTTTTCTGCTGCCTTTGCTCTTTCTCTTTTCCATGTTATCTCACCCCCTTTCTTGAAAAATTTAGTAATTGTTCACCACGGATATTCACGGAAAAACACGGAACAAAAAACAGTAGGCAGTAGGCATTTGCCCCATTGCCAATTGCCAATTGCCCATTCTGTGATTTTCCGTGTCCTTCCGTGGTGAATTAAATTAAAACTCTGCCTTAACCCCTGCAAATGCAGATACACCTGGAACTCCGTAACTGCCAGCCTCTTCGTAATCGGCATTAAAGAGATTATCCACCCTTCCGAATATTGCAATACCTTTCGTTATCTTGTAGCTGCCGCTTAAGTTCACGAGTGAGTAGGATGATAGATTTCTCTTTACCGAAGAATCGTATCTGTCACCGACATAGGTGTAATTGACAATTACAGACATATCCCTATTGGATATTAAAGCCGATAGGTTGAGCTTATCCTTTGGTCTCCTTGTCAGCCTCTCTCCTGTCTGCTTATCCTTTGTATCGAGATATGTATAGCCTGTCTTGATATTAAGATAATCTGCCGGCTCTAAAGAAAGGGCAGCCTCAATACCTTTTACCTCTGCCTCTGCGATGTTTGCAGCCATCCATGTATTCGGGTCTGTTTGTATGAGATTCTCATATCTCTGCTCAAAGTATGTGAGAGATACAGATGACCCTTTTTTAAGAATACCCTTCTCAAAACCAATATCATAGGATGTTGTCTCTTCAGGTTTGAGATTTAAGTTACCGTAGAAGGGATAAAAAAGCTCATTAAAGGCAGGCGCCCTAAAGCCTGTGCTGTAATTCCCCCTGATTTTAACTGCAAAAGGTTCGATTGCATACATTGCACCCAGGCGATAGGTGGTCTTACTGCCGGAGGTTTCATGGCTATCGTATCTCAATCCTGCATTTAATATGAGGTCTTCAAATGGCTTCAGCTTATTGTTGAGATAGATTGCCTTATTGTCTATTGCCCTGTCAAAGTTCCCCTTATTTTCCCCCTTTTCCTTTCTGTATTCGGCACCTGCAGTAAGTGTATAAGCATTTAGCAGATAAAGATTATGCTGATAGTCAACAATATCCATACCCGTAATTATGTCATAGTTGTTAAAGGAGGTATCAGGGTCTCTGGACTCCAGGGAATCTTTTATGGTTGAAAGGGTCAATATCTGTTCCCACAGGTCTGAGAGATAGAGCCTCCCCTTTCCCGAGATTATATAGTGATTACTATTCTGGGTGTAGTTTAAATCATCAGCTGCCTGTTTTTTTGAGAAATTAAATCCATCGAGGTCTGTGCTTTCGTCATAATATTTACCCGTAAATTCCAAATCAAGTCTCTCTGCCGGTCTGAATCCGAATTTTCCTGAAATGGATGTATTCCTATATTTATCATTTTCAGTCCCTGCTTTTGCAATGGATATGCCATCAGTATAAAAATATGTCCCTGTTAATCTGTAATCTATCCTTTCATCCCCGCCTGAAACTGTCAGAGACGGTTTATATGTCCCGAAGGAGCCTGCTTCAAAGTATGCCTCTGTTTTCAGTTTACCTCTCCCTTTCTTTGTAATTATATTAATAACACCCGCCATTGCCTCAGAGCCGTAAAGGGTGCTCTGGGGACCCTTCACAATCTCAACCCTTTCAATGTCCTCAACATTTATACCTGAAAAATCAAAGGAGCCTGTAGTTGTGCTCTTAACCTTTACTCCGTCTATCATTATAAGGATATGCTCCGAGCTGCCGCCTCGCAGGATAACAGTTGCATTTTTCCCTGCACCACCATTCTGAACGAGATTCAGCTCTGGGACACTTCTGAAGACATCCGTGATAAACTCAATACCCTTTTTTTCGATGTCATCCTTTGTTATTACAGTAATATCTTGAGTTACTTCTTTTGGAGTTTCCTCAATCCTTGTGGCAGTTACAACAATCTCAGGTAAGGTTTCGACTGATTCTTGAGCAAAGGTGAGGGTTGAAAGGCATGTGGTGAGTAAAACAAAATTTAAAAATAAAACGAAAAATAGAAAAGATAATCTTTTCATTTATACCTCCCGCGAGGAAAATTAAGGTTAATCTCCCGATTTTTTCAGGAGAAGATTTTGGCTTGGATAGGTCTTCCGGCTTAGGGCTGCCTACTCACCTACCTTCCCACTATGGCATTACCCATAACAGTGGTCTGAAACAGTGATTAGTGAAATAGCAAGTCAGCGATCAATTTCTTTTTCTGATCCCTAACCCCTAATCCCTGCTTTTTTAGGTTTTCGTTCCCTTTTACGGCTGCGGGGCAGCGGAGGATTTTCACCTCTCTTCCCTGTCATCCAGCCAGCAATAATCATTTATACTTACTATATTATAAAATCATCACCTCCTTTAGCTCTATAATTTTAAAGGTGCAATCATTTAAACAGTTTTAAATTTTTATGTCAACCTTTTTTCATCTCTTTTTCATCTCTCAGTTTTTTTAAATATTTTTTCACCCTTCCTGTAATCCCGAAATGATAATGTCCTATATTAGTGCCGTTACAAACAGGTAAGCCCCTTGACAAAAGCATTTACATGCTAATATACTATAGCACAATATACCCCTGATTGCTTCTTTCAGGGGTTAAAATTCAGTTTCGGTTTTAGTCCTTTTATGAAACGAGGAACTAATATTTTAATCGTCGGCGCAGGTAAAGGCGGAGCTTCGCTTCTTCCTATACTATGCGAAGATAAGAAAGTCAAGCTCCTTGGAGTTGTTGATAAGGATGCTAATGCCCCGGGCATCAAATTGGCAAAGAGACTTAAAATCCCCGTAGCATCCGATTATAAGGAAATTATCCAGAAAGAAAGGTCTGCTTTAATCCTGAACCTTACCGGAAAACCCGATGTTTCAAAGGATATAAGGGGGATGTCCGGATTTAATGGGGAGGTGATAGACGGCGAAAGCGCCAAATTTATCTGGAATATGTTAAAGGAGAGAGAGAAAAAAGAGAAGGATTTCAGGCGAAATATCATGGAGCAGGAGGCATTGAACGAGATAGGGGTTATGCTCTTATCCGCCATCAAGATAGATGAACTCCTCGATGCCATATTGAAAAGCGCCCTTGAGAAGACAGGCTCGCCTGCAGGAAGCATAGCCATGATTGATGAAGAAAAGAATGATATGTATCTTGCAGCAGTCAGGGGTTTCAGTCCTAAATTTTCTACGGTTGCCAGATGGAAGATCAGAGACAGCGGTATGACCCTCTATATTATCAATCACAGAAATCCCGTAGTAATATCCGATATAAGCAAAGAGCCTGCCTTTCACAATCCTGTAATACTGTCAGAGGGTATCATGGCTATTATGGCAATACCCCTGGTGGCGAATGATAAGATATGCGGGATACTTTATATAGATGATTTTAAGCCGCGAAAATTCACAGTCAGAGAGGTAAAATTTTTAAGGCTTATGGCAGTAAATGCCACTCTGGCTATTGAAAAGGCGAGGCTTATGGAAAAGATAGAGCAGATGGCAATAACAGATGAGCTTACCGGTTTATACAATCACAGGTTCTTTGTAAAAAGCCTTGAGGAAGAGATCGAGAGGGCAAGGAGATATAACCACCATCTGTCTCTGATGATGTCGGATATTGACCATTTCAAAAAATATAACGATACTTATGGACATCTGAAAGGGGATCAGGTCTTAAAAATGGTGTCAGGTGTCTTGAAAGAACATACAAGAAAAGGGGATATTGTTGCCCGTTACGGCGGCGAGGAGTTTGCCAAAGTCTTTGTCGAGACAGAAAAAGGCGAAGCGGTAAATGCAGTCGAAAGAATGAGAGAGGCGGTTGAGAAATTCAGGCTTGACCTCGATGAAACAGGTCTGGGCAGCACGGTAACAATAAGCATAGGAATCGCCTCTTTCCCTGGAGATGCAGAAAATATGAATGACCTTATAGAAAAGGCTGATAACGCCCTTTATAAAGCTAAAGGTGAGGGGAGAAACAGGGTATGCGTGGCATAAAAATAAGGCAGTCTAAGAGTCTAAGAGTCTAAAAGTCTAAGAGTTATCTCCACTATTTTAACTTGCTATAATTCGAACGAGCTAAAATTGAATAAGTTCAAACCAAAAACCGCAATAAAAATTTTTTTTCTCCTCTTATTTTCCCTGATATTTATAAATGCAGGAACTGCAAAGAAAAGGTCTGGCGAAACAAGGGTGTTGATGGGAACACCAGTCGAGGTGATTGTGGTTCATAACAATGAAGTAACTGCCCGCAAGGCCATAAATGATGCCTTTTCTGCAATGGAGAGGGTTGACAGGCTCATGAGCAATTTTAAAGAGGATAGTGATATTTCAAGAATAAATAAAAGGGCTGTAAATGAGGATGTAACAGTGGATGGCGATGTCATAGAGGTTCTTAAAAAATCCATATATTACAGTGAAATATCGGATGGCGCCTTTGATATAACCATAGGCGGGGTGGAAGAACTTTATAGTTTTGGAGAAGGAGGTAAACTTCCTGAAGACCATAAATTTAAGGACGCTGTAAAAAATATCGGTTATAAAAATATCAGAATAAAGGGGAATACTGTTCGTCTTTTGAAAAGGGGCGCAAAACTGGATCTTGGAGGAATTGCGAAAGGATATGCAGTAGACAAGGGAATCGAGGCAATTAAAAGATGCGGGATAAATGACGCCCTTATTAATGCCGGCGGCAATATAAGGGGAATCGGTAAAAGCGAGAGCGGTCAATGGAAAATAGGAATTTTGCATCCGAGGGAAGAAGACAAACTTATAGACACGTTGGTGTTAATAAATTTTTCCACAGCCACATCCGGCGATTACAGAAAATTTTTTATCTCGAACGGAAAGAGATACCATCATATATTAAATCCAAACACAGGATTATCGGTCGAAGGAGTTCAGAGTGTAACCATAATTGCACCGCTTGCCGTTGATGCCGACGCCCTTTCAACAACAGTATTTGTTATGGGAAAGGAAAAGGGTATGGCATTGATTGAAAAGCTGAAAGAAGTGGATGGGATTATAGTGGATTCAAGCGGAGTTGTCAGTTATTCGTCAGGAATGAAGAATTATATCCTGAACTGAAGATGGTGCCGGAGGAGGGGGTCGAACCCTCACGAGGTTGCCCTCACGGGATTTTGAGTCCTATTAAGCCTGTTTTTATCATTCCTTCAAACCCCTTGTCAAACCTGATAAATCCATATTATTCATAGAGTTAAGGTAACAAAGGCAAGTCAGGTGGAGTCAGGTATAATCAGGTCAAAAACAATGCTCACAGGCACAATTTAGGCACAATTTAGGCACAGTCAAGACAGGGTTTTTATTGGCTATCATTCAGGCAAAACAGGGGATTAAGACTTTTTAATTTGACAATTATTAACAAGAGGTATATTATGCCATCAGTGAGAGCTAAACGAATAAGGCATACCAAATTTAGAGAGGATAACGGTAATATTATAGAAGTTAAAATGTGGCAGGTAATGCCTTCTACTGACAAACCACATGGATACAAATATTCACTTGTCTATATTGTTAATGGCAAAAGGGTTATTGGTTATGATAATGCGGAAGGTAAGGGAGACCATAGGCATTACAGGGATAACATAGAGCAATATCAATTTAAAGATTTAAGAAGTCTTTCAGAGGACTTTTACAAAGACATAGAAAAATACAAGGAGGGTAAGTTATGAGAATTAAAAGGGTAAAAATAGGGATAAAAAGTGTAAAAGATTTTTTAGATGATTTTGTAAACACTGATTTTGTAAAAACAGGTGAGGCAATAGAGAGAGGAGAGAAGGTTAAGCCTGAAAAAGGGCTTTACTTTGAGAGCATAGAGGGATTTAGAAAAGCGCTTACACCAAAGAGACTTGAACTGTTACACTTAATTAAAGAGAAACAACCTGAAAGCCTCCAGGAGCTTGCAAGGTTATCGGAAAGAGATATGAAAAGTATTGTAACAGACATTTCCATATTAGAGAGTCTTGACCTCATTGATACGAAAAGAAAGAAAAAGGGGCGGAGGGAAACTACCCCAAAGGTTGACTATGACAGGATTGATTTACAGATAGCGGTTTAACGCCGTTTTGTGAAAGAATTGAGGGGTTTTCTGTAAAGCACATAGAATGTGAAAGAATCAGCATCTGTGAATATAGAACCATAAGAGAAGGAGACTTGAGGGTATCATAACCCCAGTATCTTAACGGATGCTGGGGTTTTTATTTTCTTGACAATAACCGTATAGGGCATATAATACCTATTAGACATGCCGAAGGCTAAACTTATAGTAAAGGAAAAGGTGGAGTTTCAGGATGGGACTATTGCAGAAATGAAATTATGGGAAGTGCCTAAAACAAAAGATAAACCTCATGGTTATAAATATTCTCTTGTTTATATTGAGAAAGGTAAAAGAATAATTGGTTATGATAATGCAGAGGGCAAGGGGGACCACAGGCACTACGGCAGCGGAGAGGAGATATACGAGTTTAAGGACATAGATAAACTCTTTGATGATTTTTATAACGATGTAAGGAGGGCAAAAGAAAATGAGAGTTAAAAGGGTAAGGATAGGGATAAAGAGTTTTGAGGAAGTCCTTGAAGGTGTAAAGGAGACCATGAAAAAGATTGAGAGGGGTGAGAAGGTAAAGGAGCGTAGAGGTTATTATTTTGAGAACCTTGAGGCATTCAGAAGGGCATTAACCAAAAAGAGATTAGAGATGCTGCATGTGATTAAAAAGGAGCGTCCCTCCTCTGTATATGAGCTTGCAAAGATACTTAATAGAGATGCCAAAAATGTAACACAGGATTTGGAGTATCTTAAAGACATAGGGCTTGTAGAGATTAAGAGAACCAGAGAAAAAAAGGTAAGAACTATACCAAGGGTTGACTATGACAGGATTGATTTACAGATAGCAGTTTAAAGACATATT
>JACQEW010000368.1 GCA_016200365.1 Nitrospinota bacterium | reverse complement strand
TTTTACCCTGAACTTGATTCAGGGCTGTGTTCATCTGTGTAAATCTGTGTCCTGAATCTTTTTTATTCTTTTCTTATCCCCATCTCTCCCCTTTTCCCCTTTCTCCTTGTTTTTATAATTTCCTTAAAATTAAAGAAAATGGTAAGACTTACTTTAGATAAAGATACTATTTTAAAAAGAATAAACGGTATTCAAAATGAAATCGGCGAGATGGAAAAACTATCGAGAATTCCATTTGAAGAATTTAAAGAAGGGGTCGGCTTTAAGCTTGCACAGTTTCATCTCCACAGGTCGCTGGAGGGAGTTTTTCATATCGGCGCCCATATTTTATCGAGAATTCCCGGCGGTCAGGTCTCAGAATACAAGGAAATGGCGATGAAGCTCGGCGAATACAATATTGTAGATAGAGATTTTGCCAATACCACCCTTAAAAATATGGCAGGCTATAGAAACAGGATTGTCCATTTTTACGCCGAAATATCGCCGGAAGAAATTTATAGAATTATCAATAACAATTTAGGAGATTTCGATATTTTCTTGAAAGGAGTTAAAAGGGTTTTAGGGAATCCTGAGAAATTTGGGATATGAAAAAGAGGGGTCTTCAATCTTCAATCCTTTATGGTTTCATGGATTCCTCGGTCTTGCCGGAGCCGCTGAAATCTTCTTTCCTGCCATCATCCCCTTATGGACAGCGTCTATTACCTTCTCCGCCATATCCTTAGGAACTTCGACAAAGGTAAATTTTTCGAGTATCTTTATATTTCCAATCGCCTTGCCGTCTATACCTGCCTTTTCGGCAATATGCCTGACAATATCGCCGGGTCTTATTTTTTGCTGTCTTCCGATGGTAATAAAGAGCCTGACCATACCCGGGGAAGCCCCTGTATCCTCTATTGACAAATCACCTCTCTTCTCCGCCTCTGCGCCGAACCCTTCCAATTGAAATTTTAACAGCGAAGCAGCTACCTCTATTGGCGTCAGCCCCTCCGAAAGCCTTTCCGCCATCTTGACAAAGGCATCGAGCCTCTTATCGTCTACAAACTCCTGAATCCTCTCCTTAATGTTTTCGATTCTCGCACCCATAACATCGTCCAGTGTGGGAAGCTTTCCCCTCTTTATCTTTGTCTTTGCAACGGTCTGTATAAGTCTCAACTGCCTGTCCTCTCTGGGCGTAACAAATGTTATTGCAACACCCTCCTTTCCTGCCCTCCCTGTCCTCCCTATCCTGTGGACATAGGACTCAGGATTCTGGGGTATGCTGTAGTTGACAACATGGGTGATGTTGCTTATATCTAAGCCTCTTGCAGCGACATCTGTTGCAACGAGGACATCTATCCTCCCTTCACGGAATTTCTTCATAACAGCCTCTCTCTGAAACTGACTGAAATCGCCGTGTATCGCCTCCGCATCATACCCCCTGAGCTTGAGGTCGGATGCGACATCGTCTACTTCCCTTTTGGTATGGCAGAAGATAAGAAAGAGGTCTGAATCCTCGGCATCAATAAGCCTGCACAGGGCATCCATTTTTTCTGACGGTCTTACCTCGTAGAATATCTGATTTATCATGGGAACTGTAAGCGCGTCCTTAGAAATCATTACCTTCTCAGGGTTCTGCATATAACGGCTGGCAATCTTTAGTATCTCCTTAGGCATTGTGGCTGAGAACAGGAGGGTCTGCCTTTCTTTCGGGGTTTGTTTCAATATAGTGCCTATATCATCTATAAACCCCATATCCAGCATCTCATCAGCCTCATCCAGGACAACCATCTTTACACTCTCGAGCCTCAAGGTCTTTCTCCTGATGTGGTCTATCACCCTCCCCGGCGTCCCGACTACTACATGCACGCCCTTTCGCAGCAGCCTTATCTGCCTGTCAATAGACTGCCCCCCGTAAATAGGCACAGCAAAAATCCTTTTGAACCTGCCGATCTTGTTCATCTCCTCTGCAACCTGAATGGCAAGCTCCCTCGTGGGCGTAAGAATAATGGCATGCACCAGAAGATTTTCAGGCTCAGCCTTTTCCACAATCGGGATGCCGTAGGCAGCAGTCTTTCCCGTTCCTGTCTGCGCCTGTCCAATAACATCTCTGCCGCTTAAAAGTATGGGTATTGTCTTTGACTGTATGGGAGTCGGCTCCTCAAACCCCATTGCAGAGACAGCGCTGTTTAACTCTCTGCTTAAATTAAAATCGTCGAATTTTATAATCTCTTTTTCTTCCATTTTTATCCTCCTCCAAAGACAAAAACCTAATCTTAACCACGGAGACACAGAGGCACAGAGAAAAACAAGAAGCAAGAAGCCAGAAGCAAGATTTTTTTTCTTGCCTCTTGCATCTTTCCTCTTTTTTAATCTTTTTTTCTTTCTCTGTGTCTCAGTGCCTCTGTGGTTTATAATTCTTTTAAATTGTAGAACAAAAATATGTTTTTAGCAAGAAAATGAACACAAGAAAATGAATGCCTTGACTCCATCCTCTGCTCGTGCTATTTTCACGGCATGGGATGGTTTTCTTATCAGTATCTTAATGCCAAAAGAGAGATGCCTCTTGTAAGGGAGAGTCGTGGAGATAGATACGGGAAGAAAATTTCCGAGAGGCTGGTAAGGTGTATATGGCTGGATCAATTATTTAAAGACGATATTTTTACAACGGACGGAAGGAAAATAAAGGTATTATCTCCCGGCTGGTGGAATCTTGGAGAGGGACCCGATTTTAAAAAGACAGTTATATCCATCGATGGAGAAAAGGTTCTCAAGGGTGATGCGGAGGTTCATGTCTATTCATCCGACTGGAAAAAACACGGGCATCACAGGGATGAGAGATATAAAAATGTAATCATCCATGTTTTTATGTGGAATGACCTGAAACCTCCCCTTCTTCCCCTCCTTCAGACCTCCCCTGTTTCCCCTCATTCAAAAGGAGGGGAATGGGGTGGTCATAAGGAGGGGAAAGGGGAGGTTCTCCAGTTGGAGATCTCGCAATTTTTAAAAGAGGAGATTGAACATATCGAAGATACGATTGATATATATGGGTATCCATACAAAAGTCCAAAGGAATACGGTGATTGCTCTTCTGGCGATGCAGAAAAGATCGGCAGTTTTTTAGACATCGCTGGAGATGCCAGGGTGATTGAAAAGGCTGAAAGATTTAAGAGTTCATTAAATGGATGCGACTGGGAACAATTATTATACGAAGGCATTATGGAATCGCTGGGATACAGGAGGAACAAGCTGCAATTTATGTCCCTTGCCAAAGCGATACCCCTGCAAACTATTAAAGATGCCATTCGTAGGCATTCTTATAAAAAGAGGATAATGATTATTCAGTCGCTCCTGCTGGGTGCAGGGGGGCTAATCCCCCAAAATCCCCCATTTCCCCCCTTTGCTAAAGGGGGAAAATGGGAGGATTACAGTCAAGAGGTCAAAGACTATATAAAAACCATAAGCAGGGAGTGGAATAAATATAAGATTCCTATTGTAAAGAATATCATGTGGGATTTTTACGGGACAAGACCTGCCAATCTGCCATTCAGAAGAATTGCAGGCATAAGTCATTTTCTCTCGTCTAATACTGAAAAAGGCTTAATAGATATTTTTCTATCTGAATTTCTAAAATCCTCCCTGCCCCCCTTTAATCCCCCTCTTTCCCCCTTTACTAAAGGGGGAGTAAGGGGGATTATGGGGGTTAGGGATTTCATTAAGAAAATTGATACCCTCTTTACCGTATATGACGACTTCTGGTCATTCAGATATACATTCAAAGGCAGGAGATTTGCCAATAAAAAGAGGCTGATAGGGCAGGACAGGGTTTTAACTATAATAGTAGATGTTCTTATTCCGATAATGTTCCTCTACTCAAAAGAGAATAGAGATTCTCGATTGGAAGAAATTGTTCACAATGTATATACAGGGATTTCAAGGTTACCATCAAACAACATAATCAGATTTATGGAGAGGAGACTATTAAGAGGCGAAAGGCATATTATCAATAGTGCAAGAAGGGGGCAGGCACTGATTCAGATATTTAATGATTATTGTGCAAGTAACGAAGACGGCTGTTTTGGATGCAGTCTGAAAAATGAGTCTAAGAGTCTAAAAGTCTAAGAGTCTAAAAGTGAAAATAACTCTTGGTCTCTTAGACTATTAGACTATTAGACTGACTCTTCTGCTACTGCCACCATCTCTATCTCTATCCCTGCACCCTTTGGCAATGCCGATACCTGGACAGTTGAGCGGGCAGGCTTGCCATCCGGAAAATATTCCCCATATATCTTATTCACATGCTCAAAATTCTTTAGGTCGGTTAAAAATATGGTGGTCTTAATTACATTTTTAAGAGATGATCCCGATGCCTCAAGCACAGCTTTAAGATTTTCCATAACCCTTTTAGTCTGCTGAGTAATATCACCTTCAATGAGCTTATTTGTAGAAGGGTCTAAGGGTATCTGTCCCGATGTAAATATAAAATTCCCCACCCTTATTGCCTGCGTATACGGTCCAATAGCAGCAGGTGCTTTATCTGTTGATATAGGTATCTTCTTCATGGTATGTATATTACACATATTAAACTTATTGTTCAAGAAAAAATATAAAAGCAAATCTGTGGTTTCATTAAGTTTTTGTTCATGTATAGGAAATTATAAAAACTTGATAGGATTAACAGCCCCTGATAGCTGTATTCAGGGGCTGTTTTATCCTGTATATCCTGTCTAAAATCAAGTCTTTGTTCTGGGCATGCAAAATCTTATTTCTTCTTTAGACATTGGTGTGGTAATTATGTCACCCGATTATCGAGTCATCGGCATGAATGCTTATGCCAGACAGGTCTTAGGTCCTGCAATGTCAGATTTCGGAAGGACTGTTTTTCACTACCACCATAGAAAAAGTCACTCCAAGATAGAGGCGCTTTTACAGGTATCCCAGGCTGACCATTCTGATATGCCTGCTGCCATGATTATTGATGTATTGAACAAGGTTTTAATTATTACTGTATCCAGAATAGAGATGAAAGAATCTTCAGCAGCCCCTCTCTTTGCCATGACCTTTATAGATGTAACAGAGCAGACAGGCGCTGAAATTAACCCTCATACAGGACTGGTAGAGCTGAAAAAATTTCCAGTATATAATAAAAAGGGTGAAATTATGTTCCTGGATGTGTCTTCCATCTACTTCATCCAGTCTGACGGGAATTATTGCAGGGTTTTTACAGAAAACAATTCCTACTATCTTCACCTTACATTAAAAAATGTTTTGAAGAGATATACGGGATCGAGATTTTTCAGGGTTCACAAAAGCTTTATTGTCAACACAGACCATATACATAAAATAAAACGGGATAATAATGGGCATCCTGTTATTGTTTTTGATAGAGGGGATATTACCTCTGTTCCTGTAGCAAGGCGGAGATTCAACGAGCTAAAAAAGATTCTTACCCCTCCTTTGAGCCGTTAATCAATCAGCTTTTACCGTTTGTCAAAAATTTCTTGCCACATTTAAAAATACATTTTATTGTTCCACCTATAATTTAATAGAGGAGGGATTTATATGTCAAAATTAGATATCTTTAAAAAGGAAAAAAGGTCGAGACAGAGTAAGAGGACAGGAGACCCTGCCACACAGTATATGCTGGATTATGTTGAGGGATTGGGGCTCGATACAGTATTCACAAGGCAGAAGCGATATGAAGAAAAGTTTATGGGGATATTCCCCAAGACAGGCAGATGCGATTTTGGCTCATTGGGTATATGCTGCAGGCAGTGCCTGATAGGTCCATGCCGGATATGGCACAAAGATGTGGATCTGCCTCTGCGAATCAATGCCCCGATGCAGACACGGGGGACCTGCGGGGCTACTGCAGATACCATTGTAGCGAGAAACTGGCTGGTCTATCATGGACGCGGCTGTGCCGCACATTCAACTACCTGCAAAGAGGTTGCAGAAACACTATTAAAAACAGCCCGCGGGCAGACAACCTATCAGATAAAAGATACTGCCAAACTGAAAGCCGTTGCTAAAAAACTCGGGTTTAATGGAAATCAGACTGATGAGCAGCTTGCGGAAAAGATAGCCCTTACTGCTCTGTCGGATATTATGGGAAAGCCTGACGGCGTCTCCAATAAAGGAGGGATGACCTTTGCAAATGCCTATCTTCCGCCAAAGGTTTTAAGCCGATTAAAGGAGTTAAATATTATGCCCACCTCCAGCTTTGAGGATGTGGCGGATGCAGACCATCAGGCAGTCATCGGAATGATGTCCGACCCTTATTATTTCGTCATGCAGTCTTTGAAAGTAGGCATTGCAGATTTAATGGCACTGCTCATGACCACTGAAATCCACGATATACTTCTTGGAACTCCAGCGCCGGCTCCGACAAAGATTGGGATGAATGTCTTAGATGAGAAAATGGTGAATATTGCCGTGCACGGACATATCCCAACCCTGTGTGAAAAGGTAATCCAGTGGGCTGATTCAGCAGAGTTCAGAGATAAGGCGAAACTGATTGGTGCAAAGGGGATTAACATCGTAGGTATCTGCTGCACAGGTGCAGAGGTTCTTCAGAGGCATAAGATTCCTCTGGCAGGAAATAATCTTCAGGAAGACCTGCTGATTGCCACAGGGGTTGTGGATGCCTTTCTGATGGATGTCCAATGCTCATACCCCAGCACCCATGCCATGGCAGAGCAGTTCCATACAAAGATAATCACCACAATGAAGGATGCAAGGGTTTCTATGGCTGACCACCTTGCCTTTGACCCTGAAAAGGCTGATGAGTGGGCAAAACAGGTGCTTGATTTGTCCATCAATAACTTTGCAAAGAGACCTAATAAGAATCACCTCCCTCCCTTTTCACCGATGAATGCCATTGCCGGATTCAGCGCAGAGGCGTGCATAGGAGTCCTGTCAAAAATAGATAAGGAGAATCCTCTTAAGCCTCTTATAGATAATGTTGTCAACGGAAATATTTATGGTGTATGCCTTGTAGCAGGATGCACCAGTCCTAAGCTCGCCACAGAGGAGACTTACCATGTGCTTGTTAAGGAATTGCTGAAGAATAATGTGCTGATTCTCGGAAGCGGCTGTGCAGCCGGAGCCTGCGGAAGGGGAGGACTGCTGGATACTGCAGCTACCAATCAGTATGCAGGAGAGAAGCTTAAAAAACTGCTCTCAGTTCTCGGAGATGTAGCAGGGCTGGGTCAACCCCTCCCCCCTGTCTGGCATATAGGCTCATGTGTTGACAACTCAAGGGCAGTAAACATAGCCTCTGCACTGGCTGCTGCACTCAATGTCCTGATTAAAGACCTGCCGGTTGTCGTTTCTGCTGCTGAGGCTGTTACTGAAAAGGCAGTATCCATAGGCAGCGGTGCTGTTGCACTGGGGTTCCCCGTTCATGTTGCAGTTGTTCCGCCTGTCTTAGGGAGTCCGATGGTAGCAAAGCTGCTGACTGCGGATATGAAGGATTTAACAGGTGGGTGTTTTATTGTAGAGCCTGACCCAAAAATAGCGGCGAGTCAGTTGTTGGACATCATTACAGAGAGGCGTAAGAAATTAAACCTGCCGGTAAATTAGCAAATGGATTTGTCTATTTTTATTGCTCTCAATGTGATTGGTCATTCACAAACATGGCAGCCTGGGACTCTATCCGTTATTCTTACAGGCTGGCTTCCCTTATATATCGGGATTTCTCTCTCTGCTATCGGCAGGTGGCTTACCGATAGGGTTATTAATTTCTTTCTTTATATTGCCCTCGGACTGATGCTCTTCCTCTTTACCTCTACATGCACCAGTATCTTTAGAGTGGAAGATGCCTTATCTCAAGGCTTACGGTTCACGGCATTTTCTATTGGATTTTTAACAGGGGCGATGATATTGTTTTTTTATAATGCCATTAAAAAGGCTGTTATTAAAGGACCGATGGATGCAGCAATGCCCGGAGAGTTTCCCCAAAAGGTCTTTTTATTGAATCAAAGCCCTGCAGGAGAAAGAAGTAAGGCTATTTATTCCCTGAGTTATACAATAGCCTTAGGGATCGGTTTACACGGGGGAGGAGAAGGTCTGCTTATCTCGCATCTTACAAAGACAAATATTGCTGAAGGGGGTGTGATACAATTGCTTGCTGTATTTATACATAAGATAGTAGAGGGTATAGGTATTGCGGCTCCAATTGTCCGCAGTTCCTTTCATTTGGGTAGATTTATATTACTTGGGACGATAGCGGGTCTGCCACTCCTTGCTGGATTCTGGGTCGGAGGGGAAATAAAATCTCCCCTCTTTTCCTTTTTTTTACTTTCCCTATCAGCAGGAGCGATTCTTTATGGTACTATTATGTTAGCTGAAATGGTGTATATGTCTCACAGGGCAGATACAAATCCGATATTCCCTTTTCTCTGTATAATTGTGTCTTTCTGTATCTTTTTCGGTTTGCACC
>JACQEW010000004.1 GCA_016200365.1 Nitrospinota bacterium | reverse complement strand
ATAGAGTAATAAAATTATGACAGATAGAAAGGGTTTAAGAGAAAACATATTGTATTTATTGGAGAAATAAATCTGTCAGGAAAAATCAAAAACTGTAATAAAATTATGACAAATACATGAACAAAGACTTAATAGAACGCAGATGACGCTGATTTAAACGGATTTTCACAGATAAAACAGCCTAATTCTTTATCCGTGTCAATCCGTATCATCCGTGTCATCCGTGTTCCATGCAAGAATTTATAATTTCCTTTGCATGAACAAAAGACGGCTCGATGCCAAAAGAAAAATTGACTAAATCGCCTTGAAAGTGGTAAATTGTTTGTATGCCGAAGTGGCGGAATTGGCAGACGCGTTAGATTCAGGGTCTAATGTCCGCAAGGGTGTGGGGGTTCGAGTCCCCCCTTCGGCACCAAATCTAAATAAGGGAAAAAACCTGATTTAATCTTTTTAAATGAAGATAGATTTTTTGCCGTTAGAATATAACTGTAAATTCATAGAGAAAATAGGTGAAGAAGACAGCAGGTTTAAGGATGAGGAGGATATAAAAAGGGAGTATGAGAGAAGGGGATTTAAGAAAGTAAAGATAGTAAATGCAATTGATGACGATGGAAATGTCCTCGCATATACCTTTAATGTCTATTGTTACGCCGATATGAAGGAGTTTAAGGAGATAACCAAGAATGGGTTTTTAATAAAATAAATGCGACTGTCAGCCGCATTTCCCTGAGCAAAGGGAAGGGTCTCCGTTCAATATGCTAAGCTTAACAATTGGTTTTATTTAGCCTATGTGCCGTAAATTATTCAGAATCACCCTTTTCCTTTTTTTATCCGCCTTTTTGACTAATACCATTTATGCAATCGAGCTTCCGGAGGAATCTTTACATTACGACATAAGCTTCCTGTGGTTTAAAAATGCGGCTGAAGGAAAAATAACATTTGCAAAGGGTGATACGGATAACAATTTTACAGCGGTATTGGAAGCCGAGACGCTTGGATTTATCGGCTTTATTACAGGTTATCGCAAGTATATATACATATCTCATCTCAGTTACGACGGAGAGCTCAAAAGATTAATATCTACAAAGTTCGAGAGGATTGAGATCGTCGGGAGCAAGGTATGGAAGTCTGTTAATGTAATGGATTACTATACCTATAAATTGACATGGAAGCAGTTGTTCATGGAAAAGCTGTTAAAGGAGACTGTTGATGATATACCGCCGGGTATAATCTATGAAGATATCCTTTCTGCACTTTTCAATCTAAGGCTTGGATTTTCGCAACATATTGAAAAGGGGAAAGATTATGTGATAAAAGGGGTTCCGGGTAAAGGGGTGGTGGATTATTTTATCCATGTATCATCTCCTGAAGAAGAGATTGATAGGAAAAACAAATTGGGAATAGAAAATGAAGACGGCTACCTGCTTTTAGTGCAGGTTCCTAAGATTATCTTCAAATCGAAAGGAACGATCTGGATATGGTTTACCAAAGACCTGCTCCCCACGGCTGCTACTGTCGAAGATGCGGTAATATTCGGCAATATAACAGGAATTTTAAGAGACCGGGTATATCAGAACAATGAAATCTGAAAAAATAAAAAAACATTTTCAGAAATGGGCGAAGGATTACGACTCTTCCAAGAGGGAGAGGATAATACCGGGATTCCATGACTTTTACGGAGCTGTTGTAAAAATGATTCCCTTTAAGAAAGGCGGCAGGATTAACATATTGGAGCTTGGCACAGGAACAGGTATGCTTACGGAGATGATACTCTCCTGCTATTCAGAGGCAAAGCTGACAGGGATAGATTTGACAGATGAGATGCTGTTACAGGCTGAAAGGAAACTGAAGAGATTCAAAAACAGGTTGATTTTGAAAAGAGGAGATTTCAGCACTACCTCTTTTGGCAGCGATTATGATGCTGTTATATCATCTTTAGCGATTCATCATTTAACGGCTGACGGAAAGAAAAGGGTTTACAAAAAAATCTATAAGTCTCTTAAAAAAGGCGGTGTATTCATTAATGCCGATATGGTAAAATCCAAATCCGTGTCTATTCAAAAAACTTACTTGAAGCTGTGGGAAGGTTTTATGAGGGATGGGAAAGTGGATGAGGAGTATATTAAGCGAAGGTTTCACGGGGCGAAAAAGGTAGACATCTATGATACTGCCGATGAACAGTTAATCTGGCTGAAGAAGGCGGGATTTAAAGATGCGGATGTCTTCTATAAATACTGGAACTTTGCAGTATTCGGGGGATTTAAAGATTAGCCACGAATGACACGAATGATCACGAATAACAAAAACCTAATGCAACTACAGATGGACACGGATGAACACAGATTTAAAAACCTTATTCTTTTTTTAATCTGTGAAAATCTGTGGTTTTATTTTTCGTGAAAATTCGTGTCAATTCGGTTAATTCGTGGCTAAAATATTTCGGAGGTTAATATGCGATTGATGGAGGGTAAGAAGGGGATTGTATTCGGTGTGGCGAATGAGAGGAGTATTGCATGGGCGTGTGCAAAGGCATTGGCAGATGAAGGGGCTGGATTATCGAGCCATGCGATGTAAACAAGGATGAACAGGTAGAGGCTGTTTTTAAAAAGGCAGGTGAGGCATTTCAGGGTATAGATTTTATGATTCATTCCCTTGCCTTTGCCAACAAAGATGATCTCTCGGGCAGGTATATTAACACAGGCAGGCAGGGGTTCCTGCTGGCAATGGATGTAAGCGTCTATTCTCTGACCCTGTTATGCAAGCATGCAGAGCCTCTCATGAAAGGGAGAAACGGGAGTATTATTACCCTGACCTATTACGGCTCCGAAAAGGTAATACCGAATTATAATGTCATGGGTGTTGCAAAGGCAGCGCTTGAGGCAAGTGTCCGTTATCTCGCAGCAGATATGGGACAGAATGGAATCAGGATAAACGCCATCTCTGCAGGAGTAATAAAAACCCTTGCATCATCAGGTATATCGGGGATGAGAACCATGCTGGAGCATTGTGAGGGAAAATCACCGTTGAAGAAAAATGTTACAACAGACGAGGTAGGGAAGACCGCCCTCTATCTCTGCAGCAACCTCGCCAGCGGGGTAACCGGAGAGATTATCCATGTGGATGCAGGGTATAACATCGTGGGGATGTAAACCCGTTAGAAATTACCTATTGGTAATTTTTTTATAAACCTTAACCCGAACGTAGAGGGACTAAATAATAAAATCATGGTTATACAGAGAAGGGCTTATGGTTTAAGGGATGAGGAATATCTGAGGTTAAAAATACTGACTTGTATGTTGCCTGAGATATAAAAATGCAAAAAATTACCCACTCATTTTCCTGAAGACCCAATCTTTTAGATTGAACCTTAATGTTTTGGCTCAGCCTACAACCCTGAACCAGCGGGCGAGCCAATTTCCAATTACTAATTCCTAAATTCCTAAATTGGAAATTAGAAATTAGAAATTAATTTTTTTATATGTCTGCTAAGACGATTATGATACAGGGGACGGGGTCCCATGTCGGAAAAAGCGTCCTGACTGCCGCGCTCTGCAGGATTTTTCTACAGGACGGCTACAGGGTGGCGCCCTTCAAATCACAGAATATGGCGCTCAATTCCTTTGTAACCGAAGACGGCGGGGAGATGGGGAGGGCGCAGGTTGTTCAGGCAGAGGCATGCGGAATAAAGCCGTGTGTGGATATGAATCCCATACTCTTAAAGCCCTCTGCCGATACAATGGCGCAGGTTATAGTAAAAGGAAAACCGGTTGGAAATATGACAGTAGAGGAATATATATACTTTAAAAAAGAGGCGATGGAGATTGTCAGAGAATCATTAGACAGGCTGATGGGGGAATACGACATTATAGTCATTGAAGGCGCAGGGAGTCCGGCAGAGATAAATTTAAAAAGCCATGATATTGTCAATATGGGAATAGCTGAAATAGCCGATGCGCCTGTTCTGTTAGTTGGAGACATTGACAAAGGCGGTGTCTTTGCGTGGTTTGTCGGGACAATGGAGCTTCTTTCTGAAAAGGAAAGAGAGAGGGTAAAGGGATTTATTATAAACAAATTCAGGGGCAGGAGAGAGCTGCTCGATTCAGGGATAACCTTTTTAGAAGAGAGGACAGGTAAAAAGGTGATGGGTGTTATCCCATATTTCAGGGATATACGGATAATGGAGGAGGACTCCGTATCATTAACAAAGGGGCAAGGGGCAAGCCTGCCCCTGCAGGCAGTAAGCAGGGGGGGCAAGGGGCAAGAACCTGAGATAAATATTGATGTTATAATGCTGCCGCATATCTCCAATTTTACGGACTTTGACCCTCTTGAAATAGAGCCTGATGTCAATTTGAGGTATATACGGAGATGGGACGAGATAAATTCCCCTGATATGCTCATTATACCCGGCTCCAAAAATACCATATCGGATCTCCTATACCTTAAATCGTCAGGGCTCGATAAAAAAATCATGGAGTGTGCGAACAAGGGAGTTACGCTCATAGGGATATGCGGCGGGTATCAAATGCTTGGAAAGAGGATTATTGATAAAGATTGTGTAGAATCCCCCTCACCCACCCTCACCCCAACCCTCTCCCAGAGGGAGAGGGAGAGAGGGGCAAGGGGAGAGGGAAGGGATGGGGGGGTTGAAGGATTCGGACTCCTCGATATGAATACCGAATTTCATCCCGAAAAAATCACCCATCAGGTCAAAGCCGTCCATCTTGACTCAGGCATAGAGGTGTCAGGGTATGAGATACATATGGGAAAGTCAAATATAGAAGGGTCAAGGGTCAAGGGTCAAGGGTCAAGGGAATCCCCTGTATTTAAAATTATCGAGAGGAGTAAAAATAGAGTAGAGATACTGGATGGACTAAAAACCCAAAACGGCAATATCTGGGGAACTTATATCCACGGCATTTTTGAAAATGATATTTTCAGAAGAAATTTCATTGACTCCATTCGCATCAGAAAAGGTCTTCAACCGCTATCCGCAACTCAGGTCTTCAGACCTGACATGGAATATGATAAACTGGCAGAAATAGTAAGGAATAATATGAATATGGATGAGGTTTACAGATTATGTCATTTTTAAAAGGGATAAAAAAGCCTTTAGCCTCTACGGTTACTCCAAAGGATATATTAAATCCTGTTAGGCTATTGGCATATCTCATTGCAGCCATATTTACGGCAGAGCTTTCTATTATGCTTATCCTGCATTTCCTTATACCGCCTTTACCCCAGCTTGTTAATAGTCTTATAGATAGTTTCCTCCTGATTGCATTAGTATTTCCCATATTGTATGTCTTTGCCTTCCGTCCCATGCTGTTCAGAATCAGAGAGCATGAAATGTCAGAGAAGGCTTTAAAAGAAAGCGAGGAGCAGTATAGAAGTGTTGTTGAAACCGTATCGGATGCAGTAATAACGATTGATGAAGACAGCAATATTCTTTTTGCCAACCATGCACTCGAAGATATATTCGGCTATACCCAGACGGGGATGATCGGGCAAAAAATTACCATGCTGATGCCAGTGTATTTAAGAACTCCCCATATCAATGGGCTCAAAAGTTATATTACTACAGGCGTAAAAAAATATTCGTGGAAGGGTATAGGATTTCCGGGCTTACATAAGAGCGGCAAAGAGATTCCGCTGGAAATATCCTTCGGCGAATTTTTAAAAGACGGCAGGCATATATTTACTGGAATTGTCCGTGATATAACAGAGCGCAAGCAGGCAGAGGAAAAACTGCATCACTACACAACGGAGCTGGAGCGGAGCAACAGGGAGCTTCAGGACTTCGCCTATATCTCCTCTCACGACCTGCAGGAGCCGCTCCGCAAGGTCATTGCCTTCGGCGACAGACTGAAGATGAAATATTCTGAAATTCTCGGTGAAGATGGACTGGATTATCTCGAGAGGATGCAAAATGCCACAGGCAGGATGCAGTCTCTTATAAATGACCTTCTCACCTATTCACGGGTAACGACAAAGGCAAAGCCGTTTAAACCGACGAATCTAAAAGATGTGGTCTCTCAAATAGTTGTGGATTTGGAGAATCGTATCAGCCAGACAGGAGGACGGGTGGAGATAGGCGAGCTGCCCACCATTAATGCAGATAAGACGCAGATGTTCCAGTTATTCCAGAATCTCATAGCAAATGCACTGAAATTCCATAAGGCTGGAGAAACCCCTCTTGTTACTGTAAAAAGCAGACTAATCCCCCCCAACCCCCCTTTAGAAAAGGGGGGAGGCAGGGGGGATTTTGTAAAGGGGGGAAATCTCCTCTCTCCCCCTTTGAAAAAGGGGGATGAAGGGGGATTCCATGAAATCACTGTCGAGGATAACGGTATCGGCTTCGATGAAAAGTATCTCGATAGAATCTTTAAGCCATTTGAGCGGCTTCACGGAAGAAAGGAGTTTGAAGGGACAGGGATGGGGCTTCCAATATGCCGTAAGATTATTAATCGCCACGGAGGCGAGATTACGGCAAAAAGCTCTCAGGATAAGGGGAGCACATTTATCGTAACACTGCCGGAGAGACAGAAAGAGTGAAGAAGAAGAATAAAAAAACTAATTTCACCACAAAGACACAAAGAACACAAAGGAAATTAAAAAAGAAAAAGATTAAAGGAGAAATGGATAAAAATAATTTTTCTTTCTCCTTTCTTTTCTTTGTGACCTTTGTGTCTTTGTGGTGAAAATGAGGGAGGTGAGAAAAATGAAAGAAAAAGGTAAGCCGATTGTGATTTTGCTTGCAGAAGATGACGAGGACGATTATATATTGATAAGAGACGCCCTTGTGGAATCCCGCGTAATCAACGACCTGCACTGGGTTAAAGACGGAGAAGAGCTGATGGATTATCTGCTGCACCGGGGACAATTTGAGGACGCAAACAAGTCGCCAATGCCGGGGCTGGTACTCCTTGACTTGAATATGCCCAAAAAGGACGGCAGAGAGGCATTAGAAGAAATAAAAGCGAATCAAAGGTTACGGCATATTCCTGTGGTGGTTCTCACAACATCAAAGGCAGAGGAGGATATACTCCGCTCCTATGATATAGGCGCAAACTCCTTTGTAAGAAAACCGGTAAACTTTAGTCAGTTCGTCGAAATGGTAAGGATATTGGGCAAATACTGGTTTGAGATAGTCGAGCTGCCAGTAGAAAGATAGTTAAGAGTGAAGAGTGAAGAATGAAAAATTAAAGGAATTTCTTATTTTCTAACTCTTAACTCTTAATTCTTATGGATACACAGAAATTAAGAATACTAATAGTTGATGATGATGAGGATGATATTGTCCTTACAAAGGAGCTTATCGCAGAAGGGATGAAGGACACCGCTTTGCTTTTCTACGAGGCGCATAACTTCAAAGAAGCAGTGTCCATCATCGATAAGAACCGCTACGATATTTGTATATTTGATTACAGATTGAACGAAGTGCATGGTATTGACCTGCTGCGCACGGTCAGGGCAAAGGGGATTACAACCCCTGTCATCCTTCTGACAGGACAGGGAGAGGAAGATATTGCTGTAGATGCAATGAAGTCAGGTGCAACGGATTATATTGTAAAGGGAAAGCTGTCTTCCGACTCATTATGCGCATCTATCCGATACGCCCTCGAGCTGTATAAGAAAGAAGAGCTTAATCGAAAAATGGAAGAGGAGCTTAAAAAGGTAAGTAAGCTCGAATCCATAGGCGCACTTGCAGGTGGTATTGCACATGAGTTTAACAATCTTTTAACAGGTGTTATAGGCAATATCTCTCTTGCAAAGATGTATGCATCCCCTGAGGATGAAATATTCAAGAGTCTCGCAGAGGCGGAAAAGGCATCTCTTAGGGCTAAGGATATAGCCCGGCAATTGCTGACCTTTTCCAGAGGAGGCGCCCCGATAAAGAAGGCATATCCCATATCGGAATTACTTAAAGAGTCCTCCTGTTTATTTTTTAAAGGCTCAAATGTCCAATGCGACTGCTCTCTCCCTGACGACCTCTATCTGACTGAAATAGACGAGGGACAGATAAAACATGCCATCGCCAATATAATTGCCAATGCCCGCGAGGCAATGCCTGAAGGCGGTGTGGTCAGGATATGTGCAGAGAATATGGAAATAAATGTAAAAAATGGTCTGCCTCTAAAAGACGGAAAATATGTAAAAATATCCTTTGAAGACAGCGGCATTGGCATACCTAAGGAAAACCTCAACAGGATATTCGACCCATTTTTTACAACAAAAGAGAAAAAGAGCGGTATCGGTCTTTCAACGGCTTATTCAATAGTAAAAAAACATAACGGATATATTACCGCTGAATCTAAATTGGGAATGGGGACAACAATTTATATATACCTCCCTGCTGTTCAAATCCCCCTAAATCCCCCTTTTTCAAAGGGGGATTTGGAATTCCCCCCTTTAGAAAAGGGGGGCGAGGGGGGATTTGAAATCAAAAGAAGGATTCTCGTAATGGATGACGAGGAGGTGGTCAGAGATGTTGCAGGTAAAATGCTTGAGCGTATCGGATATGAGGTGGATTTTGCGAAAGATGGTATCGAGGCAATCGAGTTATACAAGAAGGCAATGGAGACGAAACGACCATACAATGCTGTCATCATGGATTTGACCATACCCGGAGGCATGGGCGGTAAGGAGGCGATTAAAAGACTGAAAGAGATAGACCCTTCGGTCAAGGCGATTGTATCGAGCGGTTATTCCAACGATGATGTAATGGCTGAATTCAGGGAATACGGATTCAGCGGTGTTGTTGCAAAGCCTTACAGCCTCAAAGAACTGGGGGAAATTGTGGAAAAGGTTTGTAGAAAAGATAGTTAAGAGTTAAGAGTGAAGAATGAAGAGTTAAAGGAATTTCTTATTTTCCAATTCTTAATTCTTAACTCATAACTCATAACTCTTAACTTTTAACTCTTCACTCATTATGAACCTCTTACATCCTTTTATCTATGCCTTTCAGGAGGCAATGACCAGTATCCGCATGAATAAAGGCTTAAATGCTATTACCATAGGGACAATAGCGGTCTCCATGACCCTTTTCGGTATATTCTTGCTGACTTATATCAACCTACAGAAGGCTGCAACGGGACTGGGAGGGAAGATAAAGATGGTAGCGTATCTTAAGGATACAGTAACACATCAGCAGGCAGAATCCTTAAAAAAAACCATCGCATCTTACAATGAGATAGAAAGATTCTCCTATATAGCAAAAGAGGAGGCATTATCGGATTTCAAGAAAAAATTGCGGGATAAAAAAACTATACTGGACGGGCTCGGCTCGAATCCCCTTCCTGCATCCTTTATAATAGAGGTAAAGGAGTCTTTCAAAACCTTGAGCAGCATGGAAGATATAGCAAGAAGATTGGAAAATATAGAAGGGGTCGAAGAGGTTGAATACGGCAGGGAATGGATTGACAGATTCGAGACCCTTATGGTCTTTTTTAAGCTTGGAATGACGGCAGTAGGCGGTGTCCTGATGGTTGGACTGCTCTTTATTATCTCCAATACTATCAAGCTCTCTGTCTATTCCCGTCTGGACGAGATAGAGATTATGAAGCTGGTAGGCGCCACAAATCGCTTTATCAAAGGACCCTTTATCATAGAGGGAATGATTCAGGGTCTCCTCGGCTCGTTTATATCAATCCTCTTGCTAACCGTCATTTATGAGATATTCATGAGCAAAATCAATCCCTCGCTAATGATAATATTCGGGCTTTCCGATTTATCCTTTATTCAGCCGAAGCTTATAGCGGGTATGGTTATATCAGGCATATCTCTGGGGTTCATTGGGAGCGTTGTCTCTCTCGGAAGGATATTGAAGGTAAGAACATGAGGAAAAATTTTCAATTTTCAATTTTCAATTTTCAATTTTTATTAATTGCCTACTGCTTACTGCTTACTGCTTACTGCTTTGCCGGGACTGTTGACGAGCTAAATAAGCAGATAGATAAGGAAAGAGGGCAGCTTAAAGAGATAGGAGATAAGATTGACAAACAAAGGCTTATGGTATCGGTTGCAAAAAAGAATGAAAATTCGATACTTTCAGTATTAAATATGACAAACCGCAGCCTTAAAATCATTGAAAAGGAGATTAAAGTTTATGAGCTGAAGCTGTCGGAGGCTCAGCAAAAAAAAATGGCGATAGAGAACAGGCTGAAGGAAATAGAGACGATGATAAACAGGCAGAAGAAATTTCTCTCTGAAAGATTGAGGATTTTATATAAAGAGGGAAACCTGTCATACATAAAGGTTGCCTTATCGGCTACAGACCTTACAGATTTTTTTCAAAGGATGAGGTATATGGAGAAGATAGCAGAGTATGATTCAAAAATTATAAAGGATTTTTTTGAAAAACAGAAAGAGATGGAAGGTTATAAGCTGTCATTGATAAAATCCACAGAAGAATTACTTTCCCTTAAAAACGCTGCGGATAAAAAGAAGAAGCAGATGCTCGAAGAAAAAAAGGAAAAGGAAAAGCTGCTCGGTAAAATAAAGGGAAAGAGGGCTGTATATGAACAGATACAGGAGGAGCTTGAGGACTCGTCGCAGCAACTGATGTCGCTCATCGAGACCCTCGAAAAAAAGAGGAGAGAGGCGGAAGCAAGGCTGCCTTCAAAAAAGGCAGGAGATTTTGCCGTGCTGAAAGGCTCTCTTCCGTGGCCAATCAGCGGCAATATAGTATCCACCTTTGGAAAGATAAAGGAGCCGCGTTTTAATACCTATCTTTTTAACAACGGGATAGAAATAGGATCTTCGTCCGGCGCAAATGTAAAGGCTATTCACAGCGGTGATATAATTTTTGCCGATTGGTTCAAAGGATATGGTAAACTGATAATAATTGACCACGGCGACGGCTATTATTCGCTTTATGGTCATCTGGATGAAATCGGCGCAGCAGTTGGCGAAAAGATACAATCCGGTGATATAATAGGCAAGGTAGGGGATACCGATTCGATAAACGGGTATACACTCTATTTTGAGATAAGGCAGAGGGGAAAGCCCGAAGACCCGATGGCATGGTTCGCCCCCCGTAAAATAGTTAAGAATTAAGAGTGAAGAGTGAAGAATTAAAAGAATTTCTAACTCTTAACTCTTAACTCTTATTTTTGGGAGGAAAAATGTTAAAACGATTTAGTGGTAAACTTGCCGCAACTGTTGTCATATTAATCATTTCAACAGGGATTTTCCTGGGCAGCAGCAGTGTGAAGAATGTCCTTGCAGTAGGCAGGACTTACGATAACCTCAAGGTTTTTGCCGAGGTTCTCTCTCTCGTAGAGTCGAACTATGTCGAGGATGTCAAATCCGAAGACCTTATTAACGGTGCAATAAGGGGGCTGCTAAAGTCCCTCGACCCTCACAGTTCGTATATGACGCCCGATATATACAAGGAGATACAGGTGGAGACTGAAGGTGAGTTCGGGGGGCTCGGCATAGAGATAACCATTAAAAACGAAATCCTTACTATCGTTGCGCCCATTGAGGATACACCTGCGGATAGGGCGGGGCTGAAAGCCGGGGACATGATTTTCAAGATAGATGGAGAGCCCACCAAAGATATGACTGTCATGGAAGCGGTAAAAAGGATGAGGGGTAAGGAAGGGACGAATGTAACCCTTACGATTGTTCGTGAAGGCTTTAAAGAGTCGAAGGATTATGTTATTACCAGGGCTGTTATAAAGGTAAAGAGCGTAAAATATCGAACTTTAGACGAAACAATCGGGTATATAAAAATAAAGAGTTTTCAGAAAAGCACTACCGATGAGCTGGATAACGCCCTAAAAACGATTACAAAAAATAAAATAACCGGATTGGTTCTGGATTTAAGAAATGACCCGGGCGGACTTCTCAATCAGGCTGTAGAGGTCTCAGATAGATTCATCGAAAAGGGACAGTTAATCGTATATACAAAGGGCAAGACAGAGGAGCAGAATATGAAATTTTCTTCCACAGGCAGGAATTCTTACCTCGACTTCCCCATGATTATCATTGTCAATGCCGGAAGCGCCAGTGCATCGGAAATAGTAGCAGGCGCACTTCAGGATTTAAAAAGGGCGGTTATACTGGGAACGCAGACCTTTGGAAAAGGCTCTGTTCAGACAATAATACCCTTGAGCGACGGCTCGGCGCTTAGGCTTACTACTGCAAAATACTATACGCCAAAAGGGAGGGTGATTCAGGGTAAGGGAATTACACCCGACATAATCGTCGAGGAGCCTGTATTAACTGCTAAGGCAGGAGCCGTCCCTCCGGCAGACCATATTGTCAGGGAAAAGGATCTCAAGAATCACCTTAAGGGCGAGGAAGGCTCTACTGAAGAAAAGAAAGAGCAGCCTGTTGTTGTAAAGGGGAAGGACGGAGAAGATGACCCGCAGTTAGAAAGGGCTGTATCTTTACTCAAAAGCTGGAGTCTTTTTCAGCAGATAAAAGGCAAAATATAGAGCACCGGTGCACCAGTCACCAGTGCACCAGTAAAAAATAATTTTCTAACTGGTGTTCTGGTGCTCTGGTGTGCTGGTGACTTGTGCATAAAAATGACGGATGGCAATTCTAAATTATGGGCTGTTGTTTTTACCATCATTATCACCCTCTCAATCAGTCTCGGTATACTTTGGTATAAACAGGATAAAAATAAAGAAATCGCCTTTAAATACGAAATCTACGACCATGTAGAAGACACAAAGCCTGATGAGACAAATACAGTCCCCCCGCCTCCCCCTTTAGTAAAAGAAGAGCAGGGAGGGATTAAGGTGGCGATAATAATAGACGACCTCGGATGGAATAAAGACATTGCAGACGAGCTTTTAAATATCGCCGCCCCTATTTCATTTTCCATTCTCCCTCATCTCCCGTTTTCAAAAATAATCGCTGAGGAGGCAGGACTCAAAAACAGGGATGTCCTTCTGCATCTGCCAATGGAAGCGCATGGATATTCTCATGAAGACCAGGGGTTAAAACCCCTGACCGATAAGATGAATAAGGATGATATTGAATCCACTATAAAGGATTACATATCTTCGATACCTCACATAGTTGGTGTGAATAACCACATGGGATCTAAATTTACCGAGAGCGGAGAGGCTATGAAATATCTCATGGAAATCGTGAAAAGCAAAAACCTTTTCTTTGTAGACAGCCGCACAACGCCAAAATCCCTTGCCTATCAGACAGCCAAATCAAACGGTGTCAAGACCGCCCGCCGCAATGTATTTCTCGATAACAAAGAAGACGAAGAATATATAAAGGGTCAGATAGAAGAGCTTATAAAATCGGCGAACAGAAACGGCTTTGCAATAGGAATAGGACACCCCCATCCTCAGACAATCGCTGCAATACAGAAAATGATTTCTGTGATTAAAGAAAAGGGTATAGAGATAGTGCCGGTTTCGGAGCTGGTGAATTGAGTGCAATCGAAAGTGTTAGTCGGTAGCGGCTCGTATTGCCTTTATCTGGTATTCCTAATTGCTGACAAAGTGGAGGTTCATTAAACCTAAAATGAGCGATTCACCACAGACACAGAGAAAAAGACTGATAAATATAAAGAAAAATACCTGCTGGTTCAATCTTGTAGATTGAACCACATATTAATGTTTTGGTTCAGGCTACAAGCCTGAACCAGCAAGGAAAAAAATAACTCATTTAAAAATTTAAAGCTATGAGAACACAGAGAGATATTTGGAATCATTAAGGTTTTTAAAACCATAATTTTTTTCTCTGTGGTCTCTGTGGTTTAAAAATCGCTCAACTTGGGTATAAAATATTAGAAAAGGGTTGATGGATAAGATGACATTGCATAAAAGTCTATTTTATTGTAATATTTAGATACTATATTTAGTTGGGAGGAGATTTAAAAATGATTATCGTAATGAGACATGGCGCTACAAAACAGGAAATTGACGATGTAACAGAAAAGGTAAAGAAACTCGGTTATGAGCCGCACCTCATGGCTGGAGTAGAAAAAACTATCATTGCAGCAGTAGGGGATGAGAGGGGGAAGGCGAGGCTCCAGTCTCTTGAGTCTATGCACGGCGTAGAAGATGTAGTTCCGATATTGAAACCCTATAAACTGGCAAGCAGGGAGGTCAAAACGGAGAATACTGTTATTACCGTTAAGGGGGTAAAGATTGGCGGCAAGAAGATTGTCGTTATAGCAGGTCCCTGCTCTGTTGAGAGCAGAGAGCAGTTGATGGAGACTGCCAGGGCAGTAAAAGAAGCAGGCGCCGATATTTTAAGGGGCGGCGCATTCAAGCCGAGAACATCACCCTATGATTTCCAGGGACTTGAAGAAGAGGGACTAAAACTTCTATCTGAGGCAAGAGATGCAACAGGACTGCCGATTATTACAGAAGTAATGAATCCGATGGATGTAGATTTAATTGCAAAATATTCCGATATACTTCAGGTGGGTGCAAGGAATGTTCAGAATTTCGCCCTCCTCAAGCATCTCGGACAGGTGAAAAAACCGATACTCTTGAAAAGAGGCATGATGACCACGTATTAAGAAAAGAGACCCACCTTCCGATAATCGTGGATCCGAGCCATGCTGTAGGTCACTGGGAGTTTGTAGCGCCAATGGCAAAGGCGGCAATTGCAGCAGGCGCCGACGGCTTGATGATAGAAGTCCACTCCTGCCCGGAAGAGGCATATTCAGACGGACCTCAATCCCTGAAGCCCAAAAAATTCGCAAAACTAATGGAAGAACTGAAGCCCTTTATAAAGGCAGCAGGGAGGAAATAAACATCACTATTGAAGATTGACGATTGAAAATTGACGATTAAAAAACTCCTTAAATCTTCAATCTTCAATAGTCAATATTCAATTCTTACCCCCTGTGCCTCAGTGTCTCTGCGGTTAAAATCCGGTTCTTTTTCCTGCATCATTCGGAATAGCCAATTATCACACTACCAGCGAAACTATCTTTCCTATTACAAACCCTACCCCTGATGCAATGCTCCCTATAATTACAACCTCTATGCCGCTCTTTACCCAACTCCCCTTTGTTACCGTTGTCTTTCCTGCACCAACGCAGAATAAGAATATTAGAGATACGATGACAGCAAGCTTTAAGGCAGACATGGGATTATCTATAACCATATAAGGTATAAGGGGCGGCAGCGAGCCGATTGCAAAGGAGACGCCCATTATCGCACCTACCCTCAAGGGGTCGTCAAAGGACTCCTCCACTATTCCCAGCTCTTCCCTCATCATAAACCTTACCCATAATTTTTTGTCCGATGTTACCCTTTTAACTATCATTTCAATCTCGTCTTCTTTAAATCCAAGATTGCCGTATATCTCCCTTATCTCCTGTGTTTCTTTTTCCGGCATCTCCTCAATCTCCCGTGTCTCCCTTTTTATCTCATTCTCAAAAAACTCCCTCTGTGACTTTGTAGAAAGATAGGCGCCGAAAAACATGGAGATGGCGCCTGCCACCATCTCCGCCAATCCTGCAAGGAGGACAGCCTTTATATCCGCCATCGAGACCGTAACCCCTGCGACAAAGCCGATGGCGGTGACAAGTCCGTCATTAATCCCGAAAATGACCTCTCGTATTACTCTGCCTTTCGGGGTATGCCAGTCTTCGTCGTGGAATTTCTTTAGATAATCCATAATATCAGACAAAAGAGGTCACCAGTGCACCAGTCACCAGTGCACCAGAAATATATTCTTTACTGGTGTCTGGTGCTCTGGTGCTCTGGTGACAAGGGGTGGGTCAATATCTCTCCCGATGAATTTTATCTTCGTTATACTGCGTCCTTGGAGCCTTTTCTTCGTCAGGATAACCAAAGGAGAGCATGCACAGGACGCCAATCGTCTTAGGTATCCCCAGTATTTCTCTAATCACCTGCTCATCATCCTTGCCGCTGTATTTTGTTCCTCTGGCAGCAATCCAGCAGCTTCCCAATCCCATTTCCGTGCCGGTTAAAAGCATATTTTCTGCGGCGGCGCTGCAATCATCAATCCACTGGAGACTATCAGTGTCGCCGCATACCACTATTACAAGAGGCGACTCTGCACACATCCATGCGTAGGAATGAACTTTTGACAATTTACTCCTCATTTCTTTATCTTTGACAACTACAAATTCCCAAGGTTGATTGTTATGTGCAGACGGCGCCGCCATAGCAGCCTCTAAGAGCTTTTTTATCTGCCCTTCGGTTATCTCTTTACCTTTATACCTTCTTATGCTTCTTCTTTTTAATATTGCCTCAAAAGTTTCCATAGTTTCTCTATGTCTTCTTTCCTGTGATTTTCTGTAACGGATAACAGCATACAGTTCTTCAATTCCGGGTAAAATTTTTCAAGAGGGAGTCCTCCGATTATTCCTTCCTTTATCAGCTCCTTGTTTATGTCATCAGGATTGACAGGTGTTTCAATGACAAACTCATTGAATACGGGATTATGAAATTTGAGTTTATATCCCTCTATCCCTGATATAAGCCCTTTTGCATAATCAGCCTTCTGCAAATTTAAAATCGCCAGTTTTTTAAATCCATCTTTTCCCATAAGCGACATATAAACAGCGGCTGAAAGGGCGCACAACGCCTGATTCGAGCATATATTGGATGTAGCCTTTTCTCTCCTTATATGCTGCTCCCTTGTGGAGAGGGTAAGACAAAAGCCTGTCTTTCCGCCGGTATCCACTGTCCTTCCGACAAGTCTTCCCGGCATACTCCTGATATATTTTTCTCTTGCGGCAAACAGTCCGAGATAGGGTCCGCCGAAGGATAGGGGATTTCCCAGCCCTTGCCCTTCTCCTGCTACAATGTCTGAGCCAAAATCACCGGGAGGGTTAAGGATGCCGAGAGATACCGGTTCATTCACACAAGCAATAAAAAGAGAACCCTTTGCATGTGCTAACTCCCCTAAAACCTTTATATTTTCGATACAGCCGAAAAAATTGGGGTTTTGAGCTGCAATTGCCGAGGTCTCTTCAGAAATATTTTTCGAGAGCCATTCAAGGTCAGTAATACCTTTTTCGGTAAAGGGGATTTCTTTAATATTAATATCGAGATACCTGCAATAGGTATTTACCACCTGTCTGTATTCCGGATGTATATTTCCGGAGATGAGGACATCCTTCCTGCCGTTTATCCTGTGAGCCATTAAAACAGCCTCCGCCAGGGCAGAGGCGCCGTCATACATCGAGGCATTTGCAGCCTCCATGCCTGTAAGCTGGCATACAAGGGTTTGAAACTCATAAACCGCCTGAAGCGTTCCCTGGCTTATCTCAGGCTGGTAAGGGGTATAGGCAGTATAAAATTCCGAGCGGGAGATTATATGGTCTACCACACTGGGGATATAATGACTGTATGCGCCGGCGCCGAGAAAAGATATATGAGACTCCGTATCGGCATTTCTTCCCCCCATCTCCCTGATGTGCCTTAAAATATCCGGCTCAGTCATAGAAGGCGGAAGGTTTAAAAGAGAGGCTTTCTGCCGCAGGGCTTCGGGGATGTAGGTAAAAAACTCCTCAACGGATTTTACCCCTATGCTTGCAAGCATCTCCTTGCGGTCTTTATCTGTATTGGGAATGTATCGCATCTGATAGATAACTAACAACCTACAACTTACCACTTACAACTGTTGTTAGTTGTTGGTTATTACTCACTCTCCTCCTCCACATATTTTGCATAGGCATCAGCGGAGAGGAGTTCTTTCAATTCTTCTTTATCGCTCATTTCGACAGTAATCATCCATCCCTTATCATAAGGGTTGGAGTTGACCGTCTCGGGCATTGACTCAAGCTCGCTGTTTATCTCTACGACCTCGCCGCTTACAGGCGAATAGAGATCCGAAACGGTTTTTACGGATTCAACCACGCCGAACGGCTCCATAGCTACAACCTCGCTCCCGACCTCAGGAAGCTCTACAAAGACTATATCGCCGAGCTCATGCTGTGCATAATCGGTAATACCGATTTTTGCCCTGTTATCTTCCACCTTAATCCACTCATGCTCCTTTGTGTATAAAAGATCATCCGGATAATCCATTTTTATTCCCTCCCTTCAAAGTGTAAGTGGAGAGTGTAAGTGAAAAACTTAGTACTTAACGCTTGCACTTGCACTTACACTTTCACTTGCACTTGCACTTTATAAAACGGTGTCTTCACAATCCTTGCCTTTGGATAACTTGCCCTTATATCTATCTCTATTTCCTCTCCGATATTGGACATATCTGCCTGTACATAACCAATGCCAATCGCCTTGTTCAGCGAGGGAGACATGGTCCCGCTGGTTACATCGCCTATTCTGCGACTCCCTTTAAAAATTGCATAATGGGGGCGGGGAATTCCCCTCTCTATCATTTCAAAGCCTATCAGCTTTCGTCTTACACCCCTCTTTTTTTGCTCCTGAAGGGATTTTTTCCCTATAAAATCCCCTTTATTAAATTTAACCACCCATTCGAGGCCCGCCTCTAAGGGGGTGTTTTTTTCGCTTATATCATTGCCGTAAAGGGGATATTTCATTTCCAGCCGCAAAGTATCCCTTGCCCCTAAACCTACAGGTTTTATACCATACTCCTTACCGGATTCCATCAGCCTGTCCCATATTTTAACTGCGTATTCATTTTTAACATATACCTCAAAACCATCCTCCCCTGTGTAGCCTGTCCTCGATACAATTGCATCCACTCCATCAACATTGCACCTTCTGAAACAATAATATTTTATCAGGGAGAGGTCTGCATCCGAAACCTTCTGGAGTATGGCTTCGGCATTTTTCCCCTGCAAAGAAATCTGTCCGATAGTATCGCTGATATTCTCTGCTTCTACCGCCCACCCTGCCGTAAGGTTTTTTAGAATCCACTGATAATCCTTCTCTGTATTGGAGGCGTTCACACAAAGCATAAATTTTTCTTCTGACAGACGGTATATCAGGATGTCATCCACTATCCAGCCGTCGGGATTACACATCATCGAATACTGGCACTCGTTATCCTTAAGCCTCGACACATCATTCACTGTAAGGAGTTGGAGAGCCTTAAGTGCATCCCTGCCCCTCACCTCTATCTCGCCCATGTGGCTGACATCGAATATCCCTGCAGAACTCCTCACTGCCCGGTGCTCATTCATTATTGTGGAATATTGAACCGGCATCTCCCAGCCGGCAAAATCCACAATCTTTGCGCCCAATTTTTTATGGATTTCATACAGAGGTGTTCTTTTAAGTTTAGTATTCATGAAGTTTATTTATGTATATACAAAAAAAATAAATATGGCAAGCATTATTTCCCTTTTATAAAGCTCATAAACTCCATACGGGTTCTCGAATCACTCTTAAAAACGCCAAGCATCGAGCTGGTTATCGTAAGGGCATTCTGTTTCTCCACCCCCCTCATGCACATGCACAAGTGCAGCGCCTCTATAACAACCGCCACACCCTTTGGCTTCAGGGCATCCTTCAGGCACTCTGCAATCTGATTTGTCAATCTCTCCTGAACCTGCAGCCTCCTGCTGAAGACCTCTATGATTCTGGGTATTTTGCTCAAACCGAGTATCATCTCATCGCATTTTTCCTCAAACACAGCCCTTTCTACTATCTTCTTGATATCTTTTCCATAGCCCTCTGTTAAAAATCGCAATGACTTTTCAACCCGCTCAGGAGTCCTTTTTAATCCCTCCCTCTCAGGGTCTTCACCAAGATTTATTAAAAGTTGTCTGATAATATCTTTCATAAGGTATCATTATATTATGCCACTTGATATAATTTTTCAAGCCTTTTGTTATTGATTTTTCAGGCACAATCGTGTAAAAATTGAGTATAATGAGTATACATAAGACAGCAGTCATTCATAAAAAGGCGGAAATCGGGGAAGGGGTAAAGATAGGACCATTTTCCGTAATCGGAGGGCATGTTATAATTGGCAATAATACCGAGATTGATTCCCATGTCTGTCTGGATTGGAGCGGGATAGCGGATAATTGTAAAATCTCGCAGGGCGCGGTATTGGGCGGCTCTCCACAGGTCTTGAAACACAAGGATTGCCCTTCCTATTTAAAAATAGGCAAAAACAACATTATTAGGGAATTTGTTACCATTCACCGCTCCATGAAAGAGAATGAAGCAACCCTTGTTGGTGATGGCAACTATATCATGGCTTATGCCCATATTGCCCACGACTGTAATATCGGAAATGAAACCATTATTACAAGTTATGCAGGTCTGTCGGGTCATGTTACTGTGGAGGATAGGGCTGTAATAGGCGGGGCTGCGGGCATTCATCAGTTTGTGAGAATCGGGAAGCTGTCAATGGTAGGCGGGATGTCGAGGGTTGTTAAGGATGTCCTGCCCTATTGTCTTGTAGAGGGGAATCCCGCCGAGCCGAGGGGATTAAATGTAGTAGGCTTGAGGAGAAATCAAGCGCCTTCGGATATAAGGGACGATTTAAAACATGCCTTCAAATTATTATATCAATCGGGGCTGAATACCTCCCAGTCGGTTGAAGGCATAAAGAAAGAAATAAAGATGGGAGAAGAGATTACACACCTGATAGAATTTATCGAGAAATCGCAGAGGGGAGTTACAAAGTAGAAAGCAATGAGCAATGAGCAATGAGTTTTTTTCTCATTGCTCGTCGCTCGTTTCTCAATGCTTAATATTTCTACTCGTTCCCATGCTCTGCGTGGGAACAAGTATGAACTGGATGATTAAAAAAGAGGTGTAAAATGTATAATAGGATTGGTTTTTGTTGCAGCAGCAGGTCTTTAACTCCCCCTTTCTCCCCCTCTTTTAAAAAGAGGGGGGTGGGGGGAGTTTTCTTCTTTTCTGTTTTGTTCCTTTTTTGTGCGGTTGGTACAGCCCATTCCGCAGCCGATACCAGAGGAGTTCGTATTACTGTCCGTGACGAAGGGGCGGCAAAGACCCTTGCCCTTTATGACAAAATAACGGCTGTCATTATCGGTATAGACCGCTACCAGAACCTCGAAGCCAAACACCAGCTCAAATTTGCCGTCAGGGATGCAAAAGGCGTGGAGCAGGTCTTACTGGCATATCTCGAGGAGATTACCCGTGAGCCTGTCCGCCAGATAATAACCGCAGGAGGCGAAAACGAAGAGGTTTTGGATGGCGGTCTTTACGGTCATTCCGTATTCACAGGCAGGCTTATAGAGTTGCTCAAAAACAACAAGGATTTCATAACCGCACAGGAATTGGGGCTTGAGCTTGAAAAGAAGGTTTACGGCGATGCCATGTCAAAGGGGCACAAACAGCGTCCGCAGGTAGGAAAGATTTACGGAACAGGTGATTTTGTATTCATACCTGACTTTGAAAAACTAAAGAAAGAATCGGAGGGGGAGGTATCCACCCTCGAGGCAGAGATGAGAGAGATTGAAAGGCTCAAACAAGAGGCAGGGAAAAGAAAAGAGGATGCAAAGATAAGGGAGCTTGAAAGGGAGAGGCTGTTAAAAGAGTCTGCCTTAAAACAGGCGAGACTCCGTGAAGAATCTGCCCAAAGAGAAGCTGAAATGAGAAAGAAGATGGAGGAAGAATCGCTGAAGGGCGCTGAGGAGATTAAAAGACAGGAAAAGGAGAGGGGCGAGAGGCTTGCATACCTGAAGCTCCAATCCGAAAAGATGAAACAGGAGCTTGGAGGCATTGCATCTGCATTAGGCATTACAGAGGTACAGGCGGAGGTAAAGAGGCTAAACTCTATGATTGCAAAACTTGAGAGTGATTACAGGGACGAAACATCAAAACAACTGAAACCTGTAAGAGATTACTATGAGCCTAAGATTAAAAAGGCAGAGAATCAGCCTCCGATGGATAAGATGTTTGAGACAGAGGCAGAATACAAAGAGAGGCTTGAGAAGGGAAAGAGAGAGGGAGCTTCATTAAAGACAGAATTATCCCAAAAAGAGGCAGCGATTACAGGACAGTTAAAGGTAGATATGTCAGGACAGATTAAGCCGCTCCTTGAGCAGCGGGATAATCTAACCAATCAAGAATTCCCTGTATGGAATAAAGAGATACAGTGGAAGTTTAAAAAATATTATCCAGATAAAGAGGAGTTTGATGTATTAGGGACAATTAAAGAGATGGGGGTGATGGCAAAAGTATCCATCCCAAAGGCAAAGGCAAGGGAGTATTATCAGAATACTGATTTACTTGTTACAAGTGCAGTGATTGGTATTTCCTCCACTGGCTCAAAAAAACCTCTTAAATTTACCCTTCAGGGACCAGAGGGGGATAGCTATAATACAAACAAGATTGTTGTT
>JACQEW010000350.1 GCA_016200365.1 Nitrospinota bacterium | reverse complement strand
TTTCTCCTTCCTTAAACCCCCCTTTTCCCCATTTATCAGATGATGGGGGGTTTAAATCATCGTCAAAGTTTATCTCCAGCGGAGTCTCTCCCGAATATTTCTGAATAATCTCACCTTTACGAATCAACTGAACCTCCACTGTATCCTTTTTATTATTCGTAGCAGATACCTTTACGGAAATATGCGGATTACCCTGAACATCAATCACATCGCCTGAGACAGCTTTTCCACCGGAAGGGGTAGAGATGGAAAATTCTTCTAAAACCAGCCTGTAATCATCGCCCTGTCTGACAGGATACATCTTTCCATTTATTATTGCCTCATATACAGCTTCTTTTGTCTTCTCCACCCCTGCTTTTTCCCCTCCTTGCGAGGGGGAGGTCTTTTTCAATAAAAATATCGTTTTCACATCCTGAAGCTTTATACCCGATTCCCCTTCGCCGTGGAAATCGTGTCCCCCGATTCCCCACACAGGCGCATCTCTATTTCCAGCGCAGTACTGGCTAAGCAATATATCCCATTCCCTGCCCGGCTCTGTAACATGGATTGTATCCTCATAGATTGACTGGAATGCCGTATAGCCGTAAGTTTTTAATAAATCTTCGGGATGGGGAGGGGTATTGACGGATATAGGTCCCTTTTTACCGATGCCTGAAGCCGATTCCATGTGATGCCATACGGTAATGCCCCCTTTTGAATTTGCATAATCAATGGTCTCCTGCCACGGCAGAACACCCTGATCGCCATGATACTGGTCAAATGGAGAGCTTTGAAATGGGTGAAAATTTACGATAAACAGCAGGCTTAAAACAGCTATGGATATGCCTGCATACCGATAGATACCCTTCCACAAAATCAAGAGACCGCCCAATAGAAAGGAGATGCCAAAGAAGGCAATATTATAGATATATTTTTTATAATACTTGAGCGAGAAATTGCTGTTCAGGGTAGGAAGACCTTCGAAGTCTTCAGGTCTTTCAAAGCCTATAATCCCGATATGGTTTTCCCATTTATGTGCTGTGAGATTATTGGTAAATGCGCTGCCGGTCCAGTAATAGAACGGGGCGCTCTCAACACCCGGTATAATGAGCACTTCAGGGTATTTTTTGCTTATCCTTTCTATTTCCTCTAAATAGTCCGCGGCGTCGTTCTTTAAAAGAGATGACTCATCCACCTTTTTCTTTATAATCTTATGAAGTGGCCATATTCCGTATTCCAGCGAATACCTGTCGTGGTCATTGATGATAAGCGCTTCTATTCCACTGTCTCTCGCCATCCTTACAAGCTCTTCTACCGGATGTCTTCCATCGCTGAATGTAGTTCTCGTATCAGCAGCACCGACAACCTGAACATATTCTACCTGCAGGCTTTCGGAAACAACCCCCTTTAATTCCCCCTTTGTTAAGGGGGATTGAGGGGGTTGTTCAATTGCAAAGGCAGGCGTAAGAAGAAAATACAGAAGACAGAAGACCGAATAACCGACTCCTTTTTTCATTATAACTCCCAACTCATAACTAAACTGCTGGTTCAATCTTGTAGATTGAACCAATGTTAAATGTTTTGGTTCAGGCTACAAGCCTGAACCAGTAAAAGCCTTCTTCATCCTTGACTCCTGACCCCTGCCCCTCGACTCTCGACTCACGACTCCCGACTCTCGACTTGCTTTGCTTGTATCTATCTTAAACTGATGCACTATATGTGTTAATTCATCCGCCATGCCCGATAATTCATCCGCTGCCTTTGCCAATTCCCCTGTGGTGGCGGATAATTCTTCCGTAGCGCTCGCATTATGCTCGCTTATCTTGGCAAGCTCGTCTATCGCCTTCTTTACTTCATCCGCTCCCGCACTCTGCTCCTCTGTGGCGCTGCTTATCATCTCCACTAATCTGGTGGTCTCCTTCACGCCTCCGATTATTTTGTTCAATGCCTCTCCTGCATCATTGGCTACTTTTGTGCCGTGATTTACTCTCTCGGTGCTTTCTTTTATCAGTTGTGTTATCTCCTTCGTTGATTCGCCGCTCCTCTCTGCAAGCTTTCTTACTTCCTCCGCTACTACTGCAAATCCCTTCCCCTGCTCTCCCGCCTTCGCCGCTTCTATTGCCGCATTTAATGCAAGGAGGTTGGTCTGGTTGGCTATGTCCGTTATGACTCCTAAGATAACTTCTATCTTCTTGCTGCTCTCCTCGATGTTCTTCATGGCTCCTATGGTCTGGTTTACCGCCTCTCCACCTTTTGACGCCTGTTCATTCGCCTTTGATGATATGTCGCTCGCTTTTACTGCGCTGTCCGCCACTTCTTTTATCGCCTTGTCCATCTCTCCTATGCTGCTGGACGATCCTTCTACTGCGGAACTCTGTGTCTCAGCACCTTTGGCTATCTCGCTGCTCGTTGCCGAAGCCTGCTCTATAGAGGCGGCTATCTCTTCGGCAGCCGAAGAAACATTAAAGGCTGTTTGATTAATCTTAACCACAATATCGTGTATCTTCTCTACAAAGGTGTCGAACCATCGGGATAACTCCCCTATCTCATCCTTCTGCTTAAATTCAAGCCTCTTTGTCAAATCGCCTTCCCCTGTAGCTATATCTTTTACCCTTTCCGTTAAATTCGATAAGGGCTTTGCTATCTTTCTATCGCTTATAAACCAGACGAAAGCAAGGATTATGAAATTTAATATAAAAAGGGCTGTCTGCACTCTTTTCAGGGAATTTACCTTGCCTTTGGAAAACTCCTCTGCAGCGGCTACGGCTTCCATAGTATATTCAAAAAACTTTTCGCTGTCTTTAAACAGTTTGTCACGCACCGACGAATCCCGCCTCAATTCATAAATCGTTTGTTTCAAATCTTTAAAGGATGTCTCCAGCACCCTCATTTTGGAAATGAATTTGCCGTCCACAGCCATGGGCAACTGCAATTCTTTACTGCCATTGATAAGCCCGTTAATTATCTTCTCGATGTTTCCTATGAGCTTATCCGACGGCTGTCCTGCAAGCTCAAGCTTGACAAGCCTCTGCGTGCCTCCCCTTATTATGCCTGCATAATTGACCACCCTTCCGTCATCTCCCATCTTCCTCAATTCCGAAAAAATCAATATCACATTGATTAATGCAAAGACGAGCAGCGTTACCACTATACCCTGCAGCTGAGTTTTGATCTTCATAACAACCCCCTTTCCCCCTTTATTAAGGGGGACTTTAAACCCTCCCTATAAATTTATGATTTACGATTTATAATTTTAAAATCTTAAATCTTAAATCTATTTATTTACGCACTCATGGCAAAGACCGTAAAGCTCGAGTTTATGGGCGTATATTTTAAATTTATTTTTTCTTGCCACATCATTCTGCAGCTTCTCTATATCGGCATTCCCAAATTCGACGATCTTCCCGCATCTTGTGCATATAAGATGGTCGTGATGAACATGCTCATAGCTGTGCTCGTATCTGGTCTGACCGTCTCCAAATTGTCTTTCGTGTGCAAGACCGCATTCGGATAGAAGCTTCAAAGTCCTGTAAACAGTGGCAAGTCCGATTGAAGGATATTTTTGAGATACCTTTTTATACAACTCTTCGGTGCTTATATGCCCTTCCTCTTTTAAAAAGGTTTCGAGTATGAAATTTCTCTGAGAGGTAAACTTGAGTTTTTTATCGGAGATATATTTTTCAAATATATCTTTCGCCTTTCTCATAATAATAGCCTCAAAGCTGTCAGCTTTCAGCTATCAGCTTATTTTTGAGCTCATTCAATTCATCCCTTCTTTTTTCCAGAGAAATCCTCTGCCCCAACAATAGAAAAAATATAAGTGTAAATGCAAGAAGGGAGGTCAGAAGGGTAATCAACATAACAGGCTCCATTCCTGAGCCTGGAGATTCCATGCTCAAAACTTTAGGCTTAGGGTGGATTGTCCTCCACCAGAGGACGGAGAAGTGAACAATGGGAACATCGAGGAATCCTACAATTCCAAGAACAGCGGAAAATCTTGCCCTCTGAGAGCCTTCGGGGGCATGAAACCTGAGCATTAGATATGCCACATAGATAAGCCATAATACCAGCGTAAGCGTAAGCCTGGCATCCCATGTCCACCAGACCCCCCATATAGGTTTAGCCCATATCGGACCGGTTATCAGGACAAGGGAGCAAAAAATAATTCCAACCTCGGCAGATGAATGGGCGATAATATCCCACTCCCTTTCCTTTTTCCATAAGTAAAGGATGCTGGCGATAAATACAATAAAAAAGGCAAAAAACGCCACCCACGCAGAGGGTATATGAAAATACATAATCTTCTGAATAATCCCCTCCTGCCTTTCAACAGGGGCTACCAGAAAGATGAAAATCAGTGCAGCATTAACAATAATAAAGGTGAACCATTTAAAAATCATAAATTCAGATGACAGAAGTCAGAACACAGAAGACAGATAAAAGAAAAAATAGTCTGTCCTCTATGCTCTGTGTTCTGTGCTCTGTCCTCTGTGCTCTGTATCAAGTTGTTCTTTTAACGCCTTAATCTCCCTATCGAGCTCCTTGCCTCTCCTCGAAAGGCTGTAGACATACCCGAATATCGCAGCCCAGATTATCCCGTTTGCCAGCAAAAGATAAAAAAAGTTTTTCATTATTTCTTCCTCTATTAACACAGCAAAAATATTTTTCTGAGCGACTTTTTATTTTTTCTTTTGAACCACAGTTTAATAATTCAAAAATAAAGCAAAAGAAAAAATAACGGAAGCGAAGAAAAATGATTTTTGCTGTTTACCTCACTCCTCAATAATATACTCAAAAGACAGAAATGACACAACCAAAAAAATCACATCGAATACAACAAGCAATTTAATCCATGAAATTATATCCTCAAAGGGCTTATCCGATAAAATTGCACCGGTTGATTTCACGGCAGCGATGATGACGGGCACAACTATCGGAAACAACAATATCGGGAGCATAACCTCTCTCGTTTTAACATTTACAGACATTGCAGAAAACAGTGTCCCTACTGTCACAAAACCCAGAGTCCCAAGAAATATCACAACAGCCAATTGGAAAATCTTATCGTATATACCTATGTTAAACAGGATAACAAAAACAGGAACTGCAATAACCTCCATTACAAGCATGAGTATCAGATTTCCAAGCATCTTGCCCAAATATATGGCGCTCCTGTCTACGGGGGTCAGCATCATCCCTTGAAGGCAGTCATTTTCTTTCTCAAAAAGAAAAGAGCGGTTGAGCCCGAGGATGCCTGAAAATGTAAAGGCTATCCACAGCACCCCCGGTGCAATATCGAGCGGCTTTATCTCCAGCAGGTCAATGGAAAAATTAAATATGACCAAAACCAGCAGCGAAAAGATAAACATGGACGAGAATATCTCCTTTGTCCGTATCTCCGCCCTTATATCCTTCCACACAATCGCCCAGATTTTGTTTAAATAGTCCATTGTAGCGTTTAAATACTGCAAAAACTTTTTTTGAACGACTTTTTCCTGTGGATTATAAAAACATTTTCTTACACCCCATTTTTCTTTTGTTCAACCCACCTTCCTCCCCCCTTATTTTAAGGGGGGATTGAGGGGGGTTGAAATAGAGCACGACCCATCATTGATGGGTGCCCCGAAAATAACGGAAGTGAAAAAAAGGTTTTTGCAGGATACTTAAATTTCTAATAGTGCCCTTTTCCAACCATATCAAAATACTTCGTCTCAAAGTTATCCCTGTCAACCTTTTCAATCTCCTCCATGTAAACTATCCTCCCCATAGCCTGAATAGCTACATGGGTGCATACCTCAAGCCCTCTTTCGATATTATGCGTAATCATTATTATAGTCCTGTCACCCTTTTTTAAATTCCTCAAAATATCCCTGAGCTTTATGGCAGCATGCTGGTCAAGTCCTGTATAAGGCTCATCGAGATATATAATCGAAGGGTCAGGCATAAGGACACGGGCAATAGAGAGCCTCTGCATCATGCCCCTTGAAAATGTCCTCACAGGGTCGTTCATCCTCGCAGTAAGCCCTACCTCATCAATGACCTCACCTATCCTTTTCTTTAAATCAGGGACATTATACATCTTTCCGTAGAACTCAAGATTTTCATAAGGCGTGAGGTTATTATAGAGAAAGGTATTATGAGAGACAACACCGATACTCCTTCTTATCTCATTAGTCTCATCGGAAATCGGCACACCGTTGATTTTTACCGTTCCGGAAGTAGGTCTGACAAGATTGGACAATATTTTCAGTAATGTAGTCTTACCTGCGCCATTAGGTCCAAATACAGCAAGAAAACTCCCCTGAGCAAGCCTGAGATTTATATCCCTTAGGGCTGAAATATTTTCATAGGACTTCGATACCTTCTCACACTCTATTACAATGTTCATTTTTCCATTTTGAAATCTTTACTCTTTCCCGAACTCGATAATCATACTGAAAGCCCATTATTATTAATTACCTTTTGCAATATACTACAACTGTATTCTCTTAATCAATAAATAGTTTCTGGTGTTTCTGGTGAAAAATGACTTTTTTGAACGACTTTTTATTTTTCCTTTTGTTCCTTAATAAAT
>JACQEW010000369.1 GCA_016200365.1 Nitrospinota bacterium | reverse complement strand
CGAGATATCGGAAAATAAAATCACACCGAGTTTTGTCAATATAAAACAGGTGGTGGATGAGAGCTTCAGAACCATTGAAAAGCTCTTCGAGAGAAAGGAACTGGTTACAGGCGTTCCTACAGGCTTTGCCGACTTCGATCAAAAAACATCGGGACTCCACCCATCTGATCTCATTATAGTTGCAGGAAGACCATCCATGGGAAAAACCGCATTTTGCCTGAACATCGCTGCCGGTGTAGGGGTTATTAAGAACAAAACGGTGGCGATATTCAGTCTCGAAATGTCCAGGGAGCAGCTTGTCATAAGGATGCTCTGCTCCGAGGCAAGGATAAATGCAGGGAAGGTCAGGACAGGCTATCTGTCTAAATCCGACTGGCCCGATCTTGCGAGGGCGGCAGGACAGCTTTCGGAGGCGTCAATATTTATTGATGATGCGCCTGCCCAGTCTGTCCTCGATATACGGGCAAAGGCGAGAAGATTGCAGGCGGAAAAGGGGATTGACCTTATTATTGTAGATTATCTCCAGCTCATGAGGGGAAGGGGAAAGGCGGAAAACAGGCAGCAGGAGATTTCGGAGATTTCAAGGTCTTTGAAGGCTCTTGCAAAGGAATTGAAGGTGCCGATTATTGCGGTTTCCCAGTTAAGCAGGGCGCCCGAGCAGAGGTCGGGGGAGGGGAAGAAGCCTCAACTGTCGGATTTAAGAGAATCGGGCGCTATCGAGCAGGATGCAGATCTGGTTGTCTTTGTTTATAGGGAGGAGTATTACAAAGAGACCCCTGAAAATCAGGGAATAGCGGATATTATTATAGGAAAGCAGAGGAACGGCCCGACCGGCACGGTAAAGCTCTCTTTCTTTAAAGAATATACAAGATTCGATAACCTTGCCATATCAGGCGAAGATTATGGAGAGGCGGCATAAACAAAAACATGATTAATCCGCAGATTATGCAGATTATGGAACAAGATGCAAGAAACAAGATGTAAGAGGCAAGAAAGAATCTTGCTTCTTGTTTCTTGCAATTTCTTCTTAATCTGCGATAATCTGCGAAATCTGCGGATATATTTAAAATGAAACATCACCCCACCCTTGCTGAAATTGATTTGAATGCCTTCTCCCATAATTTGCAGCAGGTAAGGCTGCGGGTCGGCAAAGAGAGAAAGATTATAGCCGTAGCAAAGGCAGATGCCTACGGACATGGAGCGGTTGAGATTGCAAGGAGGGCATGCACCGGCGGGGCTGATATGCTGGGTGTTGGCAATGTTGAGGAGGGGATAGAGTTAAGAGAGGCTGGGATAACGGCTCCAATCCTGATTCTGGGAGGGTATCTTAAAGATAATGAAGCGAAGACAATTTCTTATAATCTCAAGAGTGTAATCTATTCATATCAAACAGCTTTAAATCTGTCAATGGAGGCTGAAAAGAAAGGGAAAGAGGCATCGGTTCATATAAAGATAGATACAGGTATGGGAAGAATTGGCATCCAGCCCGATAAAGCAAAAGAATTTATCGGCAGCATAAGCTCCCTTAAAAATATAAGGATTGAAGGAATGCTCACCCACTTTGCATCTGCCTACGAAAGGGACAGAAGCTTTACGGAAAAGCAGATAAATATCTTTAAGCAATTGATAGATGAGCTAAGACAAAATGGATATTCTTTCCCCCTTATTCATGCCTCGAACAGCGCTGCTATTCTAAATTATCCCGACTCTTATTTTAATGCAGTAAGACCCGGCATAATACTTTACGGCTCTCTCCCATTTGAATTTCCATTACCTCCCCTCTCCCCTCCTTATGAAGGAGGGGAAAAAGAAGAGGTATTTAAACCTGTCATGTCATGGAAGACAGAGATTATCCACATAAACATCGTTCCGGAAAAAACAGGGATAAGCTACGGGAGAAGATTTATTACCGAAAGGAAAAGCATTATAGCCGCTATACCTGTAGGCTATGCAGACGGTCTCAGTCGCTCCCTCTCCAATAATGTCCATGTGCTTGTAAGGGGGAGGAGGGTTTCTCAAGTAGGGACAATCTGTATGGATATGTGTATGATAGATGTAACCGATGTCCCAGATGTCCAGATTGGAGATGAGGTGGTCATGATAGGGAGGCAGGGGAATGAGGAGATAAAGGTTGAGGAGTTGGCATCTATTGCCGGGACAATCCCTTATGAGATATTTTGCTCCATTGGGAAAAGAGTTAAGAGGGTGTATAAATTTTAGATTTACGATTTTAGATTTACGATTTTAAAATCGTAAATTGTAAATTGTAAATCGTAAATTCAAAATATGGAAAATGGTTGTATTTTAATTGTAGATGACAGCCCTCTGATTCTGGAGGGTATGAGCAGATTTTTAAGCGATAGGGGATATAAAACCCTTACGGCAAAGAATGGTATCGAGGCGATAGAAAAGGCATTCGGAGAGATACCTGATTTGATTATCCTCGATGTGATGATGCCGAAAATGAACGGGTATCAGACCTGCCGTCTCTTGAAATCGGATCCAAAGACTAGTCATATCCCCATTATCATGCATACTACCAAAGACCAGATAAGCAGCAAATACTGGGGTATTCAGACAGGCGCAGACGCTTATCTCTCTAAGGAATCCACCCAGACTGCATTGTTGGATACTATAGAAAATCTTATAAAAGAAAGATTTACCGTCGGCGATAAAAAACCATCTTCAATGGAAAGGAGTCCTATAAGCGATATTGATGTTATCTCGAAGGTAAATGACCTGCTGGACAAAAGGCTGTTCGAGGCGACTGTAATAAATGAGATAGGCTCCCTGATTGAAAAAGGGGTGGATGATTTCAAGCGGACTGTAGATACTGTTATGGAAACACTATCAAAGGTTCTGGAATATAATGCCGCTGCAATCGTTATCTCCGAAGACGAGCATGATATAGCCTGCTTTTTAAAAATTAATCATCCTATAAGCGAGCGGTATTTAAACAGGATAAAGGAATATACAAGAAAATATCTTAAGGCGAATGATATTTATTTAGATGCAGATGCGATGACAGTATTCGATGCCGATAAGGTAATCACCCCAGAGGGGATTGGAGTAGAGCAGAAAACAGCATTTTTCGATGTCCCGATAGGACATGCAGACAAACTAAGAGGACTAATTATACTGGCAAGGGATGTCTCTGTCAGGGCGGAATTTATAGAGGAGGATTTTTTCAGAACTTCATTAAAACAGGCTTATGTTATTATAGAAAACTCATGGCTTTACAATAAGGTCAAAAGAATTGCTGTTACCGACAGCTTGACCGGAATATATAATCGCGGTTTTTTGCAGGAAAGCCTGGGCAAGGAATTTGCCAGGGCAGGAAGATTTAACCTCAGCCTCTCCTTTTTGATGCTGGATATAGATTATTTCAAGAAATTAAACGATACCTACGGGCATCAGAGGGGCGACTCGGTATTGCGGCAGGCCGCACAAATATTTAAAGCGAATACCAGAGATTATGATATTGTAGGACGATACGGCGGAGAGGAGTTCTCCATTATCCTCCAGCAAACGAAACTGGAAGACGGCATAAAAGTAGCTGAGCGGATTAGAAGCAGCTTTGAAGAATACAATTTTGGAGACGAAGAAAAACCTTTAAAAGCTACTATCAGCATAGGTATCTCCAGTTATCCCGACGCAGATATAAAAAGTGTAGAAGAGCTTATCGGCAAATCTGACAAGGCGCTATACAAGGCAAAGAAGGAAGGGAGAAACAGGGTGTGCTTTTAATTCCCAATTCCCAATTTCCAATTACTGTAGTGAGCGACATAAATAAGTTGACATTACGCATGTGTCATTGCGAGCCGAAGGCGAAGCAATCTCAAGAGGATTGCTTCGGGACTCCGTTCCTCGCAATGACACCTTTCTTTTGCTGTTCACTATAATTAAGGAATTTTATTTTTTTCTTCTTAATTGGAAATTCGGGGCACCCACTAAAGTGGGTCGTAGAAATTAGAAATTTTAAGGTTATGTTTCGTCTATTTGAAATCATAGGAATCAGAGTTCTAAAGCTTATAGAGGAAGGGGGGAAACTTGCAATCATCTTTTTTAAAACCCTCCTCTGGACATTCCGTCCTCCTTTAAACTTAAAAAACATCTTTGCCCAGATAGAGGAGGTGGGGGTAAACTCCATTCCTGTGATACTGATAACCGGGGCATTTACAGGCATGGTCTTGGCGCTCCAGAGTTATACAGGATTCAAGAGATTCGGTGCAGAGACCTTTGTAGGAACGGTGGTCGCCCTTTCCATTACGAGAGAGCTGGGACCCGTCCTTTCGGGTCTGATGGTAGCAGGGAGAGTCGGCTCGGCAATGGCAGCGGAGCTCGGAACAATGCAGGTGACCGAGCAGATAGACGCCCTGTATACGCTGGCAACAAATCCAATCAAATATCTCGTCGTGCCGAGGTTTTTGGCTGCTACCATAATAATGCCGATACTCACCATTTTTGCCGATATAATCGGAATAGCAGGGGGATATTTAGTCAGTGTCCACATGCTCGGCAGCAATTCCACCATATACGAAAAAAAGACATGGGACTTTCTGAAACTAAACGATGTATACAGCGGACTGCTCAAGGCAGTGGTCTTCGGGATGATAATTGCAACAGTAAGCTGCTACCAGGGCTTTACGGCAGAGGGCGGTGCATCCGGAGTCGGTAAAGCCACCACAAAGGCAGTCGTCCTTTCATCTCTTCTGATACTGATAGCGAATTACTTCATAACAGCATTAATGTTTTAGTCTTTCCGGATATTGATAGTCCAAATCGTAAAAACTTTGCAATCATTAATTGGAAAAATAATAATAAAGAATAAGAAATATTACTATAAGGTTGATTGCCATGCCAATATGAATAACATAATCGTTAAGACCCGGTTTCCATTTTTTCTCTTTCTCCATCTCTACCTCACTTTCAAAAAAACGGTCAATTTCTTTACAAAATGATAGAAAAAATTTATATAGTGAAGAAACTTTCCTCTCACTTCCGTTAATTTTTCTTTTGCCATATTTTTTAATTGTTAAGGAACAAAAGAAAAATTAAAAAGTCGTTCGAGGAAAGTTTCTTCACTTTTATAACCCTTTCCGGTTAATTTTGCAGCAGCGAGGAGATCTCAAGCAAGCCCTTTTTTAACTCCTTTATGGTTTCGATAATCCGTTCATCTTTATTCAACAGGTTATACTTTCCCAGCAGCCTCTTCTTTGCGCCCTCAATCGAGAATCTCTCTTCGTAGAGGAGCCTTTTTATTTCAAGAACAGTCTCAATATCCTTCTTTCTGTATACCCTCTGCCCTGTCTTACTCTTCTCCGGTTTTAACAAGCCAAACTCGGATTCCCAGTATCTAAGGACATGAGGCTCTATCTCTGCTATCTCTGCAACCTCGCCTATCTTAAAAAATAATTTATCGGGTATCTCTTTGGGCATTTGTATTTGATAAAAAAATCCTGCTGACAGAAAACTATTATTTATGTTTTTTCACTTTTCCTGAATTAAATTCCAAAAGTTTTTCCCAATCAATTTTCCCATCTATACAAAACCGTTGAGCAAATTCCAAAGTAAATCTATTTACGACAACAGCATAAGCTTCGAGAAATTCTTCATTTTTTTGTTTTGCCTTATGTCCAATTGGCTCAATAATATCGATGTAAAAATTTTCACTTCCCGAAACCAATTGCCAAAATTCCTGACCACAAATTTTATAGTAGTTATCTTTGCCGTCTTTTTCTGAGATCAATTTCTACTTTATAAGAAATCAGAGCGTTTTCAATTGCAGCAAACCAAGCAATTTGGTCTCCAATATTTTCTTCAACATACTTAATTTCTGCTTTAGTAGGTTTTCTATCAAAAGATTGTTTGCAAACCTCATAAATGTCTTCAACAGACAATTGATAAATTATTTTGTCTTTCATTTTACTAATATTCAATGATAAAATTTATTTTCACGATGCCAGCGAATAGAATTTTGATGTGGATAATTTTCTTTTCTTTTTGGCAAAATAATTTTAGAACTTTTACTTGAATAAACTCTAATAAAATCATAATCTTTCACTCTACCGAAATCAGAAGGTAAAGAATTCACTTTGGACGAAACTTGAATATTGAAATTATCGTGCAAAGTAAACCAACCGACCTCAAAAGCCCAGTGATGTAAACTACATAATGCCAAACCATTCCAAATATCATCTTTCCCCATTGAACTATGAGGAACTATATGTGCAGCTTCTACTTCCCAATATAATGAATCCGGAGAATTAATTTTTAATCCACAAAAAGCACACCTGTAATCGTATGCTTCAATAATAGCTTGGCGAAACCCTCTCGCTCTTAATGCTGATTCTAGTGATACTTTAACTATCTTCTTTTCTTTATCAAATGGATTATAGTTTTGTGGTCTGGGAGTTTCAATAAGTTTCTTTACAATTTTTTGAACTTCAAAAGATTTGGTTGGAAGAAATTCTTTTTGTGTTTTAGGAATATTGAGAAGTTTCAGGGCTGCATCAAAACCACTTTCTGTAAGCATCCATTCTTTTTTATTGGTAAGTTGAATAGTAGATGTTGGTTTTGAAACTAATTTTTCTTTTGCTAATGAATCAGCAGCACGAAATAACAAACGATGCCAAAGCGGAGTTTTTACAATTCTATTTTCCTTATGATAAATTCTTTCTAAAACTGCTGTCCTTTGGCTTTCGTTCAACATAAATTCATTTGCTATTTCATCTACAATTTCTTCACCCTTAGCAAATTCTTTAACTACTCCATTGTGTTTAAATAAAGTTTTTAGCAATGCTTGCTCAACTTCCTTTCGGGTAGGCATTTTATAATCTGCAAGCATTTTCCCTTCATAACTCATACTACACCCCTCTCTTTAATATTTAAGATAAAAGTTTCATCTGGTTTTAATACTCTCAACAATTCTTTACTAATTGGCAAAAACCAATCCACATATTTTTCAGGTTTTATTCCGCCATAAGTGTGTTCTCGTCTATCGGCATACGGCGGCGATGTAACAATTAAATCAATTGAATTATCATCAATTGTTTTCAAAACATCTTTACAATCACCTTGAATAATTTTTGTTGTAATCTCTTTCATATTGCTTCTATTTCATAACAATCAAAAGTATCATTTATAGTGCACTCAATATTTTCAATAAGAAACTTTTCTTTTTTTCTATTTTCTATAGTTGAAATATCCTGAATGTCATTATTTGTGTAAAACTCACATACTCTTCGTGCTTGTTCTTTTGTTTTAGCCCTAACTGTTACCAGATAACTTTTGGTAAGTACAACCTGATATGTTTTCATAACTTATCTTTTCTTGAAATTTTTTAGCGAAGCTTTAACCCCCTATTTTAAGAGCCTTTATTTACAATCTCCCTCAATTCTTTGCTCGGCTTGAATGTCAGCACCCTGCGGGCTTTGATTGAATATTCCTTGCCGGTCTTGGGATTTCTACCCACCCTCTCTTTTTTATTCCTCAGACGAAATTTCCCGAAGCTCGTAATATTAACTTCCTCTCCTGATGTCAATCTTTCTTTTATTGTCTCGAACATCGCCTCTACAGCAGCATCAGCCTCATTTCGTGTAAACCCTACTCTCTCATATACTATATCAATAATATCATCCTTTACCATTTTTTATTTCCTCTATAATAGCCGAAAAACCCTTTGCCTTAAGCCTATCTGAAATTACTAATGCCCCTTCCCTGCTATTATAATCTCCTGTATATACCTTATACAAATTTGTGATTTTACCCTTTACTGAGCCGTGAGCTGTTTTTATATAAGACGAGAACCCCTTATCCCTTAAATCCCTTTGAACTGCATCCGCACTCTCTTTCAATACACAGGTAGCTACCCTTATACCAAATCTCCTTTCCCTTTTTTTTACTAGTTCTTCTTTTTCAGGCTGCGAAACGCCAGAAATTACCTTCCCAAGCCCTTCATTAATAACTGTCTCCTTTGCAAATGACAGGCGGGACGCCTGTCCTACCTCTTCTTTTATCAACGGCAGGGAAGGGGGATTCTCGGATTTATCCTGAACTTGACCCTTAATGATTCTTTCAGGGTCAGAAGCAGGGACTTCATGCTTAAAAGATTTTAAATCAGGAATATGCCGGTCTGTTTTCGCCGTTACTCCTAAATTCGATATAGAGTATACAGCATAAGAAAGGACTGCAACCGTTATAAACATAAGGGCAATAAAAATAAATCCTGTGTCTATTCTCCTCTCGTCACAGGAATTCAATTCCTTAAGCCTCGCCCTTATCCCGTGTTCTTCT